>NZ_CP100458.1 GCF_024228315.1 Halomarina pelagica | reverse complement strand
CAGCACTACTCTTCACCAGCTCTCAACGTGATTCATGTCGCGAGTTACCCACACTGAGGAGAGATTCCACGCAGAGCTTTGCATTGCTTCCCATCGTTCGTCAAGGCTCTTCGCTCTCTTCCCATGCGGGACGTGGTGTTGGTGAGGGAAGCTCCGAGACTACGGTTCGGAGCTCTTCTTCCGTCGTCCAGGGGAAGCATTGACCGTGCAGTTCGAATTTTCGGAACTTGTTGAGATGGACCCAGCTGTACGTCGCTGGCGCGTTGCCCTCGCTCTCTCGCTCGTCGACCACATCCCAGACCTCCTGTTCGGTAATGTCGATATCAGTACTTCGCGCACGCTCGACGAGAGACGTAATTTCCGTCTGTCTCTCATCGTCGGTCAACTCATCGGTGAACGCGATCTCGACGGCAGCCTGGATGACGTGCTGTTTCGACGCGAGATTCGACTCGGAGACCCAGGTGTAATCGCGCGGGAACACGTATGACTTCTCGAAGTAGGGCGCGTCGTCGATCTCGCCTAGTTCTGGTGCCTCGCCACCACTCTCTTTCTCGAACACACCGACGATGTAATCGGTATAGGTCGCGAGCAAGGAGAACATGATGTCGAACGTGTTGAGCCGGTCGGTTGGGAGCTCCACGAGATCGCCCATGATGAAGGGATAAGCACCAAGCTGCTTCGTGAGTTCATTCTGCACTGCACGAAGGCGACGGATGTATGGGTCACGGTAGCTGCCGAGAATGAAGTAGGAAGTGCGCTGACTCCAGAGATATGGGAGCTCACGCTGGGCGAATCGCCAGATATCCCGTTTCTCTGCGGGCTCAAGTTCAAGGCCGCCAACAGCCTCGTGAACGAGCTCCATGATGGCCGCCGCGTCAGGCGGTGGGCTGGGACCACTCATCGGCTCCTTGTTCTAACCACTACACCATATTCCTTCTGGACCAATTTGGTCTTTAGGTGAAAAACCAACTCGGACAACCCTAACCGTTATAGCAACGCTTACCGTAGCAGTACATATGAGCGAGAGCAATACTGGGGCTGCCGATACAGGGCCATTTGCAGAGCAGCAACGGCTCTTCAAACTCCTCTCGCAGGACACCCGCCATCTCATCATTCAAGAATTGCTTGGACATCCTGCCCACCTCATGTCTCTTGCCGAACTCGAGTACATGGTCGGCAAGAGTCAGGCGGCGATCAAAGATCAGCTAGAGACGCTAATTGAGGCAGGACTCCTGGCGCAGTATACGTACGAACCAAGCAAAGAGAAACGGGACCTTCCCTCACAATTCTACGGTTTTACTGAACACGGAGTTGAAATCCTCTACGACTACAAGTACCTGCGTGGTCTCCCGATTGCCCGCGCGCTGTACGAGAACACGCGCAAGACGGAGAAAATCGAGCGTCATGAAGCAGCGCCGCGTCCTGATCTCCCAGCAGCGGTAAAAGACGCGCTCACATTCGATGAACCTAATCTTGAGTCGGTCAACCAGAGTGGTGATCAATAGTTGTGGCTGTCACAGAAGTGAGCCGATGGCTGAACTTGAGGGAGAGAGTCATCCAAGTGTCGCGCGATTGCGTTACGGTTAACGCTGGGTCTGTGATCTCTCAATAGGATTCCCTATAGGAAATTCTAATAGAATGTATATAGGGAACGGATTGACGTAGAAATCAGGAGCTTATTTGGTAACTGGACCGCGATAATCCCAATTCAAGCTATCTCCCTTCCGCCGAACAACGTACTTGTAGGGCCCATGCAGCTGACCACTCTGGCATTTACAGTTGTCCTTCCCACAGCTGACCTTCTTGATCACGACAGTTCCATCGCTCGATTCCTCTACGGCCTGAATAGACTCACCGTCGTCGACGTCGATGTCCTCAGCAGCGACGTCCTGACGATACGCAAGTAAGTCGTCGATCCATTCCTGCAGCACGCGTAGGTTCTCGTCGTTTTGTTTTGGCACACCGTCGGCAAGATACTGAGGGAGCGAATTGGGGGCAGGTGGTCGAGTCGCCATCGTCTTACCAAACAGATAGGCGGTAGCAAGATTAAATGTTTGGTAAGACACGGTGAGCAGACCAATCGACGAGTGAATCCACAACGGATCTGTCGAGACTGGTAACCCCCTCCACCGTTTCCGAAGCAAACGCAGGCTTGAACGCTCATAGACGCCGAATACACGGGAATAGGACTGCATCGGAATTTGCGGTTCTCACGCCAAAAAGACACCCCACTGTTTCCGAAGCTCTCAACAGGAGGTCGAATACCACTCCACTAGTTCCGAAGCTTCCCCGAAAGGCAAATTGATATGGTCGGAAGAGAACTGGCCGGGTCTCCAGATAAGCCGGTATAGAGCACGAAGATGGTGTGACACGTACGATGTGCGTCACGGACAAAGAAGACGATAAACCAAAGGTCGACCCTCCACCGTTTCCGGAGCTATCGTTGGGTAGAGATCACGGAGACCCTCACTCCACCATTTCCGAAGCTTTTCCCTCGCGAAGGAGAGAGGGTATGAGAGAACAGGCGTGATTTTCCGGGGATCGAGATAAACCTCGTCTATTTTGCCCTTCTAACCTAGACTTAATTCCTATCCAACATATTGTTTCTGCGCTATTGCGGTTATGGTTACTGTGTAGCTGTCTTAATTCTTTTGTTTAGTCTAGACTCCTTTTTGGAGAGTGGGGGAGGTGTTTGAGGAGTAGCTTCGGAAACAGTGGAGTGAGAGGGTTATATAAAGAATCAGTGCTTCGGAAACGGTGGTGGCTATTCTATTTATAAAACTCGAAGCTTCGGACGCTCGGGAAACTTAGGAAGCGGTGGTTTTATGATAACGTGGCGTGAGGTCGTCTCTCATGGGGATGTTTCAACGGGACCGTCAGGTGTTCGCGGACGCCGAACCGCTTGACGACTCGTATGAACCCGAGGATATACGCGAACGAGACGAGGAACTCGAGAAGTACCAGCGTGCGTTACAGCCGGTCATCGATAACCGACCGACGTCGAACATCTTCCTGTACGGGAAAACAGGGACGGGGAAGACCGTCGCGACGAAGTTTATGCTGTCGCATCTGGAGAACGACGCCGCTGAATACGACGATGTTCAGCTCTCGACGGTCTGGGTCAGCTGCGAGAATCTCTCGTCCTCCTACCAGGTTGCTGTCGCGCTCGTTAACGAACTCCGCGTGAATCAGGACAAAGACCGAATCAGTACGACAGGCTACTCACAGCAACGAGTATTCGATTTGCTGTATGAGGAACTCGATGCACTGGGGGGAACTGTGATTGTTGTCCTCGACGAGATCGACAATATCGGTCATTCGGACGAAATCCTATACGGACTCCCACGAGCGCGTTCGAACGGCTACGTCGAGGACGCCCGACCGGTTATTATTGGCATCAGCAACGACTTCCAGTTCAGGGATAACCTCTCGCCGAAAGTCAAAGACACGCTAGCTGAGAAGGAGATTCTCTACCCGCCATACGACGCAAATCAGCTCCGATCGATTCTGCGGCCACGTGCCGGGAAGGCGTTCTACGACGACGTTCTCAACGACGATGTGGTACCGTTGTGTGCCGCATTCGCCGCCCAAGATACGGGATCAGCTCGACAGGCGATTCGGTTGCTTCGAGAGGCCGGCGAACTCGCTCAAGCAGAAGACGCCGACACCGTGACTGAGGATCACGTCCGTGATGCGCAGGAGGAACTCGAAAAAAACCAGCTCTACGAAGGGATGCAGGAACTCACGACGCAGGGACACGCCGTGCTCTGTGCGCTCGCCTACCACCAGGCACTCGACGAGGTTCCCGTTCGATCCCGTGATCTCTACCAACGCTATGTGAAAATCTGTGACCGGCTCGATGCCGATAGCGTGAGTGAACGCCGTGTCCGTGACCATCTCTCCGATATGAATATGCTCGGTCTCATCAGCGTCTATGAACGCAACGAGGGACTCTCGGCTGGCCGCTACCACGAGTACGAGTTGGACGTTCCGCTGAAAGCTGTTCTTGATGTCCTCCTCTCCACACATCGCTTCGAAGATGTCGCGAACATCATCCAATCAACCGCAGATGACAATAATCTGCTCCAATCCGATATCTCCGACTATTGAACAGCGTTTCTAGCGAAGTTGCTTTATAACCGCAGTTAGAGTAGTCTCTGGTGTAGCGTAAAGCTCCGGAAACGCCGGAGGGGGTCTCAACGAAAACCGAGAGCTTAGGAAATGGTGGAGGGGTTGCTCTAGACATTCCTCTATGATATCGGTTTGACGTTCAGTGAAGGTGTGACTGGTGGCTCTTACCAAACATTAGCGATTGATGTGGACCGGCTGTTTGGTAAGATTCCTTTGTTGCGAGGGCATGCCATTCGTCTGAATATTAGCAGTTGGGAAGCCATAGCAACAATCAGTGTCGTCTTCGTATTCACCCAATCTCTTTACTCTAACTGCCGTTTCACCACTTTATCAAATTCGAGATTGCGTTCATTCCAGCGACACATTTTTGAAACTCTCCTGAGTGCGATAGTCCGTGCCGATTACACGAGCGAAATCAATTGACTCTCTTTATCAGGAATGCAAGGATTTCGACCTTGTGCTCGTGCCCGATGCGCCGATGGCGAGTGCACTAAATCAACGTCTCGACAAACCACATTTCGGGCCATTCGCGATCACTCCTCGGCGTCTCGCTGCTCGACGCCGAGAGCAAGCAGAAGACCGACTCGCATTTCTCGAGCTAATCCAGACAACGGACCTCGCCTGGAAGGAAGCCGCTTACGCGGTTGGGAATCTCCTCCAGTGCTGGGAGTACCAGGCGACTGCCGACGCCATCCTTGAGTACGAACGGTTCGCGACCGACGCGACGCACACTGCCGTTGACTGCGTCGCTGAGATGGACACGACGTCTCGCCGTCTCACCGAGTATTCCGTCGACGACGGCACATCAGTTGCAGTCGTCGGTATCAAGCAATTCACCGCCCTCGAACGTTCGGTCCTTCCATCTGAGTACGAGACAATCGATCCGTTCACAGACGAACCGTTTGATCATTCACCGTTCCGAATTCTAGATTCACCTGCTGCGATCGTCGACGTCGTACTCGATACGGTCACACAGGAAAACGCCGATGATGTCGGTGTCGTTCTCGATGGCGCCAGCCAATATTCCTCACTTATCGAATCGGCACTCGAAGCAGCCGATATTCCATACTACGGTGGTCCAGGATTCAACGACGATACTCACCACCGTGCGTTTCTGCAACTCCTTCGGAGCGTCCACGCTGGACAGGACACGCGCGTTGGGGATGTCCGACCTCTGCTCACCCAACTGGGGATGTCTATCAACATCGAGCACGATGAGAAGCGTCTCTACGACCTTGATCGACCAGAAGTCGATTGGCTCCTCGAATTCCGTGAGGAGGTCAGCGATGACACTTTTGCGGGTGCTATCGAGGCCTACGAAGCAGTCACGGATTCCGCTCTCGACGCCCTCCGAGACGAACTCGAAACGCTTGGCATCCTAAACGACGTAGTCTCTGAAGTCGCGGTTGATCGTCTCGAGTTCTATCTGCAGTCGTACGAAGTTCCAATTGATCGCGAAAACGAAGGTGTCCTATTAGCAGACGCGAAGTCAGCTGCGCACGTCGACCGCCCCGTCGTGTTTTATCTCGGTCTCGATGAAGGGTGGACGCACTCATCGCCACGTAGACCGTGGGTTGACCAGGATCAGGAATTCGAACGCAACATCCGCCAGTTCCAGCTCATGCTTCAGAGTGGTGTCGACCAGTATTACCTCGTACAGAATACTGCCGGTGGGACGCCTGTCACACCGTGTCTCTACTTCGAGGAGCTGTTTGATGAGGAGTTTGAGCACTTCAGCGAGCTCGACTCAATACACCACTCCCGAACGTTCCGACCGACACAGGACGGTTTCGAGAAGGAATCACTCGACATTACTCCCGAGGAAGTCGCTGCGCTCAGTCAGTCAAGTCTGAATACGTACGTCAACTCACCTCGAGATCACTTCTTCAGTCGCCTCGTTGATAATCCGGACAAGGACTACTTCAGAGAAGGCAATTTGTTCCACGATTTCGCGGAGTTCTACGTGGCCCATCCAGACGTTATCGAGGACGAAGCACTCGATGAGATTGCGACGGTGATTCTCGACGAGGTTGATCCGTTCCTTCGGAACGTCGACCGCGAGGTTCGACATACCAAGTACCGTATCGGTCTGCAGACGATCGTCGAATTTTTAGATACCAACCCCCCTCGCGGTGATGAGTTGCTGGCGACGAGTGGTGGCTGGGGTCAGAATTTCTTCGCTGCGTACTACGACCACCCCATAGACGCTTCACACACGGAACGCTGGTTCGAGAACACTGATCTCGGCCTGAAAGGGAAGATTGACCTCGTTCATGACCCGACACACCTCCTCGATTACAAAAGTGGGACGAAGAAATCGGCTTACTCGATTGTCAAGCACTCCGCGCTTGATCCGCCGAGTGACAAGCCAAACTTCCAGGCACTGCTATATCTCGCTCACCAGCGTACCGAGCAGCCGAATGAGGAGCTGCGATTTGCGTTCTTCCACTTCCTCGAAACGATTGATGACGTTGTGACTGGTGAGGGTTCGCTCGACGACTGTCTCACAACGGTGACATACTATCCACTCACCTATGAGGAGTACATCGCGAGACCAGCCGTTTTCACTGAACTGCAGGAGGAGGCCGCAAACGACTGTAACAAGACGTTCTCAAAGACGGAGTATGAGGTATATCGAGTAGTCTTCGATGCGTACGAGTTCCCGTCGACGCGTGACAGCGACGAGCTCATCGACTCTGAATTCGGTCAGTGCCTGACCGAGCGAATGAAGGCCGAGGTCGGGAACTACAAATACGTCACAAAGGGCTGTAAGCAGGCACTCAGGCACTTGCTTCGGATCCGAAACCAGAACTACTTCTCCGACGATGTGGACGCTTTTGAGCAGTTCATTCGGGAGCGACTCGACGAATTGAATGCCCGCCGTGCTGGTGAGGAACGCTTCCCGGTCCAGGGACTCGGTGGTGACCCGAATTATCGCTACGTCAATAACCGCGATTGCATCCTAGAGGGTGAAACCCGATGACGTCGCCCAACGACCAGCAACAGGATCTCATCGACAGCACCGACGGCATTCACGTCGTTGACGCTGGTGCGGGGACTGGAAAGACGTTCACTGTCACTCGTCGATATGCAGCGATCGTCGACCAAGACGACATTGAGCCGGAGGACGTCCTCCTCGTGACGTTCACCAACAACGCGGCGACGGAGATGAAGGATCGAATCGTCGCCCACTGTGACTACGGGATGCGTGAACTCTCGGATGCACCGATTCAGACATTCCACAGCCTCTGTCATGATATCCTCATGGAACATGGCTTCGAGGCACCGACGCTCCTCGGCATCGACGACCGCATTACTGGGTCGACACGCATTCTCGAAGACGAGAACGTCGAGAAGGCGCAGTTCCACGAGTTCATCCGTCGATTCAGCGACGACCACCCCGAGTACGACGACTTCTTCCGCGCCGTCGAGGAACCAGTCGAACTCCTCGGCTTGATCAATCAGCTTGCGGCGAAGGGTGTCTTCCCGACAGCTGATGGCTGGTACCGGAACGGCGAGCGGTATCTGGACGGTGACTTCGAGGCGTTCCGTGAAATCTTCAATGAGCTGAATCAGCCCCGAAACAACGGGAACAAGCAGTCCAAACTTCGCTCGAAACTCGGGGGTTACGGGAACGACAAGTGCTATCTCCCAGACGCACCCGAGGAAGACGAAATTCGTGGCGGATGGGGGGAGAAGCAGGTTCCCGCTGGCGTCGCACGACTAGTGTTTGACGAACAGCGAGAGGACCTCAAGAATTTCGCCCACGACGTCTACCACGAGTATCTGGAGTTCGCGCTCAGTCGGAACTATCTCAACTTCGGCTTTCTCCAGCTGTTCGCGTTCGTCCTGCTTTGTGACGACCACCGACTCCGCGACGACGTCACGTTCGAGTACGTGATGATCGACGAGTTTCAGGACTCCAGTGAGATACAGTTCAAACTCGCCCTCCTGCTCGCGGACACGAACAACGTCTGTGTCGTTGGCGACTGGAAACAGAGCATCTACTCGTTCCAGTACGCCGCCGTCGAGAACATCACCGAGTTCGAGTCCCGACTGAATCGGTTTGTGGAGGAATTGAACGAAGACCACGAGCGAGTGTCGTGGGCGACACGCCCGATCATCGATATCGAACTCGTCGAGAACTACCGGTCGACGCAGGCCATTCTCGACTTCTCCGAGCACAGCTTGGTGACACCAGCTGCGAGCAAGGACAACGTCGACGCGGCGGCCGTCCGAGATAGAATTGTGTCGCTCTCATCGAACGCCGCGCACGAGAACTCTCATATCGAGGCGATTCGACACGAAGACGAACACGAAGCCGTTCTGACCAAGATTCAGGAGATCGTCGGGAACGAAGCGTACCAGGTCGAAGAGGACGATGAACTTCGTCTCCCGGAGTACGGTGATATCGCCGTCCTTACACGGACTCGTGATTTCGGCCGAGAACTCCTCTCTGTTGCCGAGGAGTACGGGTTGCCGATGGCGTACGAGGGCGGCATCGAGTTATTCCGGTCTGACCCGGCGAAGCTTCTGCTGGCGTGGCTGCGAATTCTCGAATCCGACGCAGAGCGAGGGTGGGCCGTCGTCCTCGAGGAAGCTGGCTACACGCTCGACGAGGTCAAACACGTCCTCGATAGCGCAGAGTACCCCGACAATATGCAGGCGTTCAAGTCGGAGCTCGCGTCACTGGAGACGGTCGGTGGGGTCGCCCAGCGAGTGTTCTCCCAGTACGACTACGACGGGGCGTATGCCGACGTGCTGCTGACGACGATACAGTCTGTCCACAGCGCGACGACGTTGACACGAGGTGACCTCATCCGATTCATCGAGCGCGGCATCGAGGACGGGAGCACTCACGAGGTTCACGCGAGCGCCGGCATGAACTCGGTAACGGTCCAGACTATTCACGCGGCAAAGGGTCTCGAACACCCTATTGTTGTGCTCGCGAACATGAACTCCCATCGCTTCCCACCGTCGGGCGGGAACAGTAACGCGATCACGTTCGACGATCCGATCGGGCTATGCCAACGGAAGCTCTACGCCGACGACCACGGGTATCCCCACATTCACGACAACTGGCAGACCGACGTCCTTCGGAAGTGCCTGCCGCGTGGCTACGATGAGGAACGACGCTTGCTCTACGTCGCAATGACGCGGGCTGAGAGCCACCTCGTGTTCGCTGCAGGCGAGAGCCCGAACACGTTCGTCGAAGAGCTCCCGGTCGACCTCGAAGAACTGGAGCCTGACGTTCAGGAGGACGACGTCAGCGAAACGACGCAGGCGCACTTGCAGATTGCTGTGCCGACGCCGGACGGCCCAGTCGGACACTCACCACACACGCTCATGCGCGACGATGTGTTCGAGGACGTCGACGATGGGAGAGGGATCGCGTTCGGAACGCAAACCCACGAGTTCGCTGAGCGGTACGTGCTGGAGGGGAATGTCGAACCTGCGAACGACGACGAGCGTCACATCAAGACATTCCTGGACTCGCTCGATGGTGAGTTGCGAATCGAGGAGGATGCGTATCTGCCGCTCACTGTCGACGGCGAGCAGGTTACCATCTCTGGTATCGTTGACCTCGTTCACATTCGCCCCGATACCGTCGAGATCATCGACTTCAAGACCGACCTCGGGCGGCACGCCGAGGATGAGTATCGGAAGCAACTCAGCGTATACTATCACGTCTTACGTGAGTGGTTCTCTGATCGAGACGTGACTGCCGGGATCTTCTATACTGCCGAAGGCAACCGCGTAGACATTGACCCGATGTCGAAAGCAGACTTAGTCGATCTAACGAAAGAGGTGATGAATGACCCAAGTTCGACTGTGAGCTGAGCAATAATAGCCTCGGCGCGTCTCGACGGCATCGGAATTATCGGAACCATATCATATTACTACCTCACTCCAGCTGCATCGCTTTGCTAGCTGCTTCGATCGGATCAGTGTAGAACACTAATTCAAGTTCGTCGAGGATCTCGTCGGGAATCTTCGCGAAGTCCCCTTTGTTCTTTGCAGGCAGCAGTACTGTTGAGGCACCGGAGTCGACCGCCAGCTGCAACTTGTCTACCAGCGATCCAACGTTCACCAGTCCTCCCATGAGACTCATACTTCCGAGAACAACAAGTCCTGGTCGAACTGGTCGTTCGAGAATGCTGGAAATTGTTCCAACTAGGAACCCAACACTCGTTTCGGCTCCCTGAGTGGCATCTGAGGGGTTTATCACTTGGATTTTCACGTCATGGTCGTCCAGTGATTCATCTTTAGACAACTGCCGCATATTGGCTTGAAGGTAGTCGTACGCCGTCTGGAACTCTTCTTTCATCTCCGACCCAGGGGTTCCGGAGATGCTCTTTTTGCCCTTCCCTGGGAGAGTTTGTGTCTCGATTCGGAAGACGGCATTCCGTGATTCGGATTCTCCGATTGTATAGATCGTGCCGGGCTGTTGGGTTCCCTGGGGAATGAGTGTCTCTTCCGCTTCTTCTGGGACAGTGACGAATACCTCTTCGCGAGTCTCTAAATCGATGTAGGAGAAATTGACCGCACGATATTCCATTCCCCCGATTCGCTTCAGTTGCTCTTTGACACGACGGCGGCCTTCTATCGCGAATTCAAGATACTCACGCAGTTCTTCCTTGGTGTATTCCCCGTGGGGGTGAAGCATTTTCAGGAACCCAGAGACCGTCTTGCGTACCGCTTTCTCATCGCGTTGATTGAGATGATCTCCGAGAGCGAAATGCTGGTTGATTGCATCAGAATACGAATCCTTCCGAAGCTCGCGCATGAATTCGGAGAAGTAGTCGACGATAAAGCCGAACTGATCGTCGAAGAATTCGGATCGCATCTTGGGCACTTCCCACCCTGGAAGGTAGTAATGGAAACGGTCGATGAGGGCAAGATCCTGCATTTCGTCCGGGAACGGTTTGAACAGGTGTGAGCTCTTGAGGACACCTTCGATATCGAGGTCTATGTTGCCAATGTAGACCATCGACGCCTGGGCGGTCAACTCTTCAGTCCCGCGTGAGAAGCTCCCCGATTCCATGTAGTCCTTGAGCATCTGAACTGCTTCTGCATCGGTAAACCGGAGGCCGCCGACCTCGTCGAATGCAACGACGTCCCACCGACCGACCAAGCCAATCTGGCCTGTATTCAAGTTCAAGAAGAGTTTAGCGACCGTTGTTTTTCCACCGGAGATAAGGATTGAGTGTGGACTGATCTCTCGGTAAAGATAGCTTTTCCCGGTTCCCCTCGGTCCAAGTTCGACGTAGTTGTAGTTGTTTTCGCAAAGAGGTAGACACCGCAGTAGGAACAACATCTTCTCGCGTTCGTTGAATGAGGATGGATCGTAGCCGACGCTGTGTAGCAGTAGGTCACGCCATTCGTCGCGTGTAAACTGACGACGTCCTTCTTTGATCTCCTCGAGGTTCAACTGCGATACCTGAATCGGCTTGAAGGTCTCAATGCCGAACAGGCTCTTGCTGGAACCGGCGTTCTCTGGAATGTACTCTAAGTCGATGATCGCCCAAACGCCGCCACCCAGTAACTTCGGATGCTTGCTAACGAGGTGCTCGTTGATCTCTACATCGTTGAGATTCAGGTTGACGAACGACCCAACGTAAGCGTCCTGCTTCTCGTCTAGTCGAACAGAAACCTTGTCGATGACCCGATATCGTCCCCGCTCCCGAACCTCTGACTTGACGAATTCTGCTTCGTCAGGTCTCACATAGTGTTTCTTGAGAATGTTTTTGACAGTCTCGACGCCTTCCTCAATTGCTGCGTCACTGTCGGTCGCACAGTACTGTCCGACTAGATACTCAAGGACGTACGTCGGGACGTTCGCTCCGGATTTTATATCCTGAACGATGTCCTTCCGGACCACTCGCCCCGAGAAGTGTTCAAGCGCCTTCTGATCGAGATCACGCCGAGCCATTAGACATCAAACCCAAAGTCGTCCCGTATTAGCATATCAATCTCTGCCTCCTGTCGGGCGACCGTTTCACGAGTCTCCTCATCGATCGCCTCGAAGATGACGGTACTATCCTCCTCGAGTTCCCCGCTCTTCAATCGTAGTGTCTCTTCATTCCCCCCCTGGTTGATTTCGATGACCTTCGGCTCTGCCACTTCTCGTCCGTCGACGGAAGCCGTTAACCGGAGCGTTGGCGTGCGCTCGAACGAGATCTGATTACTTCGCGCATTGATCTCGATATCGATGATGGTGTTCGTTACCTTCTCGGGGAACGTCACCTCGTACTCAACAGGGGCCTCTTCTTCGAACTCTTCTGTAGCGATTGTGAGGCACGGAACAGCGAGTTCCTGCATAGAGATGCCGCCGTGGAAGTATTGCATGTTTCCACCAGCCTGTTTGAAACAAGCCACACTTCTGGGGAAGTAGACTCGCAGATTCGGAGCATCGATTCCGAGTGCATCGAAGTGGTTCGCCTCGAATTCGACAACCTCTCCGCCTGCAGTAACGACATCATCACTCTCCGCAAGTGCGAAACGGCGCTTTGTCATCTTCGCACCGTCAAGCGCCTCAATTTTTAGATCGTCTGGCAAGCGTTCAGTATAGAGGAATCCGTGGTCTGCAGTGACGACGAACCGGGTGTATCCGACAGCTCGGAGGCGCTGAACCACATCATCGACGTCGCGGACGTGCTCAGCGGATTTCACGAGAGCGTCATCGTCATCGAGGGTCTCACCGAGTTTGTCAATCGTCCCGGAGTAGACGACACGAGGTGGTTGGCCCTCTTCTTTGAGATCACTTTTTCTGGTTCCGAGTATATCGCTGAGGTTACTGACTGTAAACCCGGCCGCCTCGAGCCGGTCGACTCGATCAGCTTTTCGCCTTATCTCTTGCCCGGCCACCTGGACGTCGAGGTCACCATTCTGCAGGCTCAGGGACAACTCACCCGGAAGATGAGCGGCCATCCCCACCTCCGTGATCGACGGAAGGGCCGCAGAAACGTGCCCCAATGATAGATCGATTTCGCTATCACCCTTCTCGATTTCACCTTCTAGTTCCTTGGCGAGTTCGTACCGTAACCCGTCACAGATTATCACCGCGGTCCCCTTGTCGTTCGCCACATACTCGTCGAAGAACTGGGTCTGCAACGTGCCGAGTTCCGGTTCGTCCGCCAGTGCGTCAGCAAGCGGGCGGTTCAGCGCCTTAACGAAGCGCGTGTAGTAATTCGTTATCCGGTCCCGAACTTCATCGAGCCCATCGACGTACTGGCGAAAGTCCATCGCGCTTTGAACGTACCGCCGATACTCGGCATCGATTTCCCACCATCCATCGGTGTAACCCTCGGCAAGACTTTGGGACGTGTGGTTCTCGGATTCGAGCTCGTTAATGGCGGTCGACGCCGATTGAACGACGGTTGTTCCGTGGGTGAGGATATCCCAATAGCCGACAAACCCCTCTTCATACCAGAACCCGTCTCGCCGTCGCTCAACCGCCTTTGCAATCGACTCCGCTTCTTCCGGCATCTGCCCAAACTCGACCTCTGAAAGTCGATCGAGCATGAGCTGAAAGAGGCCATCGTCGATCTGGCGAAATGCCTCTCCGTGCCAGTCGAGAGAATCGGAATCGACGACAGCACCCGCGATGTTACGGTCTTCAGCAATTCGCCCGGCAAAGTCGAGGTACGTTCTCGTGTCGTGACGTTGCCAGTACGAACAAAGGCGGGCTGCTCCACGAGTGTCATCCGCAGCAAGCTTGTCGAAGCGCTCGGCTGGTGAACGATGCTGGACTTCCCCGAAGAGAATCTGGGTCGCGATCTCTTCAGCGTCAAGACCTGCATCGATACCGTAGTCCGATTTGAGGGTGGTTCCCCACTCTGCGCTCTGATTGAACTCCTCGATCGTCTCACGGTACTCGTCGGGGTTGGCTAGATACTCGACGACGTAGTCTCTGGGAGAATGGCTGTGCGTACCGAATAGGACACAAAAGAACGCCCGGGTGAGTTGCTCTCGGTTCTGTCCCCAATTCTCGTAGCCATCAGGAATGCGGTCTTCCTTTCCGACGAGGTACTTGTGTGCTGCACTCTCGCCGATGTCCGCTCCCGGGAGATACTGATGTCCCAGACGGTGGATGTCCATGAACCAGTCTGCCTCGTCCCGCCAGAGAGGAATATAGAACAGCCACTGCTCTTCGATATCGTTGTCTTCCTCCCAGAGACGGCGTTTCAGCTCGAAGAAGCTCCCATCATACCGCGCCACGTTCACGCCACGGTCTTCCATCTCCGTCTCGATGTCGTCGATGATATTGGAGTACTTCTCGTGGGAGTCGTACCACACCCAGACCGGGTACCGATCGAATCTCTCCTCGAGATCGGCGATGATTTCCGCGGTCGTATTAGTCATTGGTTGTTACGAATCTCGGCGGGGACTTGATGCTTATCGCTTACGTTGAAGCTTTGTTGTCTCATGCCCAGCTTAGACACACAGTGTTAAAGCGTTCACCAGTAATTGTCGGGAAGTGGATGAAAATGTGCCACTTACAAGTGAGATGACTCCTGATAATAATCTGCGGCTGGTCAATATCGTCGGGAGTGGATCTATCCATCGTGAATTGGAGTTAGGTGCACTTCTTGAGACGCTTACCAGGGAGAGTCAAATCGAGTCAGTAAAGAGGTCTACTAGTGGTTTGGTTGTCAGTTTTAAAAGCATACCTGGCAAAGCGATGATATACCGGTCGGGAAGCTACACTTTAATGGGCAGTAAATCAGAAAACGGACTAAATTCTCTCAAAGATGCACTTCTGCGTGTTTTTAATGAGTATGATATACTCAGTGATGTCTCCTCAGTAACATTCGAAAAGTCGAACTACGTCTATGCAATCGATCTCAATCAAAATATTGACCTAAACAGTCTAGATATTGTATTAGGTTCTGAGGGGGAGTACGAACCAGAACAGTGCTCTCTACTTATGTACTACCCATCAGAGGTTTCATCCACCGCTACTGTGTCCTCATCTGGCAAATGTGTTATAAATACCCCTCTTGGCGAAAAGGGTGCGGAGAAACTTATAGAGGAACTTCAAAAAAACCTTAATACAATTTGATTTGTATGCAAAGCATATTCGAATATATGTTATACGCTCTTGCGTAGGAGATTGTTGATACTGCAGAGCGGTCGCTGCGGAGTCGAAGAGGACAAGGGCACCGCGTCAGCGGTGCCCGACACGAATGATTCCGCTAGATGTGTTTGGGTCGGAATCGGTCGCAGCGGACCTGTTGGCGCAGGTTCGCTGGCGTGACGGTGTTACCTGTCCTCGCTGCCGTTCTGACCGAACGGTCAGAAACGGCAGCTACAGAGAGTTTCAGCGGTATCTCTGTAAGAATTGTGACCGCACGTTCAACGACAAGACGGGCACAATCTTTGCTCACTCGAAGATCGCGCTCCGCCGGTGGTTGTTCTCGATCTACGCGTTTCTCCGGTTTAACACCAGTCTCCGCCAACTACAGTGCGAAATCGAGGTAACACACAAGACGATGCACCGGCGCATCGAGCGCTTCGCCAGAGCGCTCGATGCGCCTTCCCTCGATCTCGTTGGTCCGGTTGAAATCGACGAAGTGTACGTCAACGCGGGGAAGAAAGGCCGCGAGCGCGACCAGGAGTCGCGCTCGCGTGGCCTGTCCACGCGCGGGCGAGGTTCGTACGATGGCGACAAGCCACCCGTGTTCATAATCGCTGATCGCGGGACCGGACAGCGGTACGTGATTCCAGCGAAAGCCGCCGACGAATCGACGATTCGACTCCTCCTTGCTGACCGCAAAGAGGAGTCGCTCACGGTCTATACCGACGGCTTTCGAGCGTACGAACCGCTCGAAGACGACGACGCATTCGACCGCGAATACGTCGTCCACGGCGACGGCGAATACGCCGATGAGGAAGTTCACGTCAACACCTGCGAGAGCCACGCGTCGCTGACGCGACGGTGGCTCTCGCCCCATCGAGGCGTCTCGAAAGACAAGTTGACGCAGTATCTCAGAGCGTTCCAACTACGTCGGGAACTGTTTCGGAAACCCGGTCGAGACGCTCTCAAACACGCTGTTCGAGCGACGCTGTGAAATCAACAATGTGCTACGGATGAGCGTATGTTATAACTTGTCTACATCAGTTTGCAGGAGATCAAATTCATCTATTCTCTGTAAGTTTTCATAGATGCCTGCCTCAAAGTCAGGGGTGAATTTAGAGTCTATCAGTTGGTCTATTCGGTGACCAAATTCTTCCACATCATCTAGAGCTATTTCCAGTTCTTCGATTTCTGATCTAACTTTTCGGTTTGATTCATCCGCTTCTAACTCAGATTCCAAATTTCGGATTCGGTTCTGGAGTCGTTGGATTTTGTTATCGACATATTGGCCTCTGAGCTTTGGCAAAGTGTCTGCCGACAAGGCCCTATAATGGATGAAGCAACTGAAGTTGCCATCATCACTCTCAAGATGCCAATAAATGGGGTTCCTCTGACCTCGGCGCCGGTATTCTTTACAATGATAATATCTGAAGTAATTTTCTCGGAGCCAGCTAGAAATATCCTTATTTAGCATGTCTTCTATTTGTTCTCTTGCTCGTCTCGGCTCCTCAAATATCTCTTTTAGATTATTTTCTATCTCAGCTTCCACATTATTGTCAAAGTTCTCATCGAAAACAAGTATTCCCTGATTGTCCAGCCCTGTATCAGGGAGCGACGACCAATGACCCAATGCTTCTCCTAAAAGATAGGAAACCAGCTTTCCTGCAGTGTCTTGACGTTCTTGTTTCGTGTATAGGTCATATGTATATTTACACTCTGCAATAGTGAGCGGTGATATCTCAAGAGATTCAGAAATTTCTCTCAGATCATCGTTTGAATTCTTCTTAATTTGGTCTGCCACCTCTTCATATTCTTCCTTCCCGATCCTGACACTTTCTATTGGCGCATCTATGTCACTGTTCGTTGATTGGCTCTCAGATACTAAGTATGGATATTCAGCCAAATTCGATGGTAAATTCCTGTATATCCGATCTAACGCCTGGTCAGATAGATCATAAGTTTGATGGATAATGTTATCAACTTTACCATGAATTACTTGAACCGCCGCTTTTCGTAATTCGATTTCTCGTAGTATCTCACGAGGGCTCTTTGTAACGTTTGATGGATCAAATTCTCTCTGAGTTTCAACATACGAATTGAGATCCTTCTGGATATCTATTCCCTTTTGTGTAAGTTCTTCAACCTTTGGACCGAATTGATCGATGTCAATAGGTATTCTTTCTGCATCGCCTTGGTTAAAGTGAACACTCGGATTTAGACCCTGTACAAGAAATCTTACAAGTGAAGAAGACATATATCCTGTCAGTAGAATGTCTTTTCTTTCATCGCCAGTATAAATGAATCTTGTAGTTTGGCTAAATATATGGTTTTTTGGATGTATTTTTGTAGTGAATAGCTTGCTGAACTTCCTATATATTATGCCAGACTTACCATAATATTCCTCATTCTGAGGTCTACTTCCACCGTAATCTTTTATCTGTTCTCCTTCATTTTCCCACAGGACAACCTTACTAGGAGATTCGTAGTATTCATCATCGTTTTCCCCGTTTATTATCCATTGATATCTATCATCTTCTTCAACTGATTCTACCTCCCACCAACATCGCATGAACCGGTCATCATCCCCAGTTTGTAGTCCGACAACAACTTCAGCAAAGTCACCCACATTCTGATGATTGGTGAATAGTTTAAGAATCTCATCACCAAACCAATAGACCATCGGCTTCTTTCCTATCTTTGTGAAGGCAGACTGGTCAACAATAAATACGTCATCATCAATTTCATTTTGACGGAGCGTCTTGGTGATTCGTTTTAAACCATCTATTTTCTTCTCGTAAGAATTATAATTATCTTGTTCATGCGTCATTCGATAAAATCTGGAAGATTCGAAATTAGCTGGATTGGAGTTTCGAAGAACAAAGGGGATCGTAAACGGACGGTCTTTCATAGAAAAACTATGTCCGGATAAATGTGCTCCGTCTATAACTTGCGTTTTATTTATGATATACTCACGGATATCCTGATATGAAGACTGAGTCATAAAGCTCTCCGGCGTAACCATTGCTACATATCCTTCTACCTTTGACAATTCGATATTCCTCTGGATGAAGGGGGCGTAGAGATCTCGATATGTTTCATATGCGCTTTTTGTGAAATTCTTTAGTTTATCACCCATTTTTCTACTACCGAGATATGGAGGGTTTGCTACAACAACGTCATACTCACCCATCAAAACATCTAGTAATTCCACCCCCTTCACAACTTCACCAGCGAACATTTCATCAACTGGATTATTCTGTGTTAGTGCCTCACTTGCGAGGTCCTGGGCATCAGATAGCAGTTGCTCTTTCATTTCTTCCCATGACCTTTCCCCGCTACCTGTGACAAACGAGGACTGTGTTATTAGACCTTCCTCAGAGAATTGTGTCTGACCAGATTTTTGAATTGCTTCTCTTTTTTCTTCCAAAATCTGTTCAACCTGTTTTTCAATCCGAACTAAACTACCCCATTCTCGGATATTCTCAAGACCCTCCCAAATTGTTTCGAGAATTTTTCGTTCAAATTCAGTATCAAGCTGATCTATTGCCTCTTGCTTTTTTGACCCGTTTACAAGAATTGCGTCTGCAGAAACTATATTAATCCGGTCTATTTCCACATCTGGCTCAATAGACTTTGCCTTGAGATAAAGGGCTAGCGCAGCAAGTTGAACAGCACCTGGATCAATGTCAATCCCATAAAGATTATTTCTTAGTATTTCTCTGGGAATTTCCGACTCAACAACTTCGGCCCTCTCTTTGTACATCTCATACAGTATATCGAAAGCATAGAATAGGAAGTGGCCACCACCACAGGCAGGATCGAGAACTGTGATTTCCTGTGGGTCTTTTGGCTTACGGTTGGTCAATGACTCCTCAACTGGGGTTAGATAGAAGCAATTGTCTTCAGCGTCAATAGAGGTCTCATCACCGTGCATCTCAAGCCATGTTCGCCCGAGAGAGTTGTCCACAAGATATTCCACAATATACCGTGGAGTGAACAGTTGGGTCTTCGTCGCTACGTCGGTATCTTGTACTTTGTAGTTCTCGTCTTTGATTCGCTTGTCGATCTCTTCACGCTCCTTTTCACCGAAGTACTGGTAGACCCAGCCGATCGCTTCATCAGCCGCCCAGGCCTCGTCATCGAGTTCACCGAGTTCCTCGAACACGTCACGACGCACTGTGAACTCTGGTTCTATCGCCGTATAATCGGTATCCTCGAATAGAATTCGAATCTCAGCACCGATCTCCCGGAATGCGAGATCGAGCGCGACACCGAGACCGTCGTCGGACGTGTCGGTTAACTCGCCAGCGATTTCGCCGACGGTGTAGTGGAGATAGGATCGATTACCGTACTCAGCTTTGGTAGTGAGTGTTTCTGTGACCAGCCCGCGCGCTTCGATGGTTTTCAGACCGACGTAGCGGTTGAGGTACTCCTTCGTCGCCTCACGAATGTAGTTGCGGTACGCTCGTTGGTAGTCTTCGGTCGCCTCTAGTTCACGTTCGAGCGCTGCGTCGATCTCCCGGCGCGTCTCACGGTCTTGAAGTGAAAGGTGTCCAAGTTTGCTTAGGGGCACACGGTCGTCGTCGTAGACGCCGTACCGTTCGAGCTGACGCTCGAATTCCAACTCCAGCATCTCGCGGGAGCTGAGAATTGCACTCCGAATCTGTGATCGGTCATCTGAACTGAGGCCGTTTTGTCGAGATTTCGTGGACATGGATTAGATCGAATTGTGGTGCCGGGCGTCCTCGCGTGGTCCAACCGGACCCCGGTTACGCGGTATACTTCGGGAAATACTCACGACGAGTATCAATTTATGGGTCAGGCCCTGAGGGGGCGCCGGCCCAGACTGTGATTAATCGAATCGGATTTCGACGTCTCCGTCGTCGTCGAGGAGATCCAGCACTTCGGTGCGCAGACGGTCAATTGGGGCTTCCAGGTCATCCTGGGAGGTGACGACGACCGTTCCGAAGTACTCGTCGAGGTCGATGCGGTGGTGGGTGACTTCGTCGTCGTCAGGACGAAGATCGTCGACCCTGCTCATTGCCTGGTCTTTGTACACCTCAACCGCTTCCATATGGGTAATCAGCATCTCCATACTTGGGTCGAGGTTGAGGTGGGATCTCCCACTGACTGTGACTGAGATCGAACCGTCTCCACTCTTACTAGTGAGCGGTCGGAGCGCCTTCTGGAGGTTATTCTCCTCTAACTCGCTCCCATACTCACGGACTGCATCTGCGGCCGCTGCATATTCCTCGTGCCGGTTCTCGTACAGCGTTTCGTAGGTTCGAGCGTAGGCGTCGGCGACGGTGGTGTAATCCGTCTCCACGTCAGACCAATTGTCGATGATTCCCTCGGAGTTGAGCTCACTCTCGAGCCGTGCTGCGGCGTCACGTACACTGTCGCTGATTTCGACGTAATCAGACGAGTCAGCGAGTCGTTCGAACTCCTGCCATTCGCTGCCGAGGAAGTTCTGGAACACCTGGTAGTCGTCGAGACGCCCCGCTTCATCGAATTCGACGACGTCTTTGACAGTGTCGACGAGGTCACGGAGTTCATCTTCATGGTCGAGGAACGCGTTGATGCGGCTGGCTGAGGTTGCCTTATCACGGATCTCGGTCAGAATCGTTTGAAGTCGAGAGACGTCGTCTCGGAGCGGGAATTGGGATCGTTCAAGCTTTGTCTGTCTCTCTTTGCACTTCTCAATCCACTCACCAGCTGCGTCAGTAATACCTCGAGCGACCTCTTGGTCGGTCTGTTTGACCTTCTTGTCGAAGAGGATATCGAGTAGCTGCTTTGCATCATTGCGAGTCGATATATCGACGGTTTCCCGTTCTTTAAATGACGCATCACGGAACTTCGAGATTTGTGTGAAGACTTCCTGCGCCCCGTCATCGAGATAGCTGTCGTACGCACGCTCTTTGTACGTCGTCATAATCGACCCGTTCCGGAACAGAACTGCTCCAGCGAGCCGTACGACATCGCGACTCCAACCGTAGGGTGGCTTTGAGAAGTGCTCGATAAGCGCTTCACCTGTGGGGATATTTCCAGCTTCCTCCCGCGACTTGACCTCGCCAATAAATTCATCGGCGATACGAGCTTTGGTGTTCAGCTCACCATCGGAAACGACATCCAGGTCGTCGAAGACTGTTGGGTTTGACCGGCCCTCTAGGTCCCCGAAGATTTGTTCGATATTGCGGTTGCTGACGTTTGCCAGCCCGTCCTCAAGCTTGGTGAAGACACGCTCGACAGCTTCTCGTGCAGGTTCCTGAACGATGCGTTCAAGACGAGTTCCAGATTCTTCCAACTGCGTCTCGGTCCCGTTGTAGATTTGGATTCCAGTCTGGAAGGATCGTTTGATGCTTTTTTCGACGTTCCGTTGGAGACGGGAGAGGTCTTCCTTCTTCCGATCGAGGGCTTCCTGTTCTTCGGAACTGAGCTGCTGACCACGTTTCTCTTGAACGATTTGCTCGATTTGTTTGATGCGCTCGATTTGGTTTTCCAGTTCTCGGGCATCCTCGTCGTTCGCAATCCAATAGATGGTGTCGCCCTTATCGAAACTCTGCGTTTTCAGCGTCCGGGGGTCGACTTCCTCTTTGAGTTGATGGACCGGTGAATACGCATACAGGTGAATGGAGCCCTTGTCAGAGATTGTTTCCCCGTCCGCCTCAATAGACACGCTGAACGTCTGACCCTCATAGCCAACCGTTTCAGTCCCGCTTAAGGCCTCTCGGACGAATTCTTTAGACCGTCGGCGAATCTCTCCAATGTTGACTTTGACCGAGTCGATCTCTTGCTCTAGTTTACGTTCAGATTCTTGGAGGAAGCGGTATCCATCTTCCCCACGTCCAACGTACCCCTCGTCGACGAGTTGTTCAAGTACTTCTTCGACTTCGGATTCGAGAGAGCTCAGGTTCCCGATTTCACCGTAGAGAGTCGTCGCTATGTTGGCTGCCGTATTGGGAATCCAATCTAGTCGCTGGAGCAGGTACAGCGATTTTAGGGCACGACGAGCAAGGTCGGCATCGACATCGTGAGGCTCTGCCTCAGCGATTGTGCGCTGGTCGTCATCGTCGATGTCCTCGACGATTTCATCGAAGACGAGATCAAGCGTTGCGAGGGTCCCTAACGGTTTGTCTCTGAGATTATGCGGTTCATTGAAGACGCTCTGCGTGACGTCGATGAGTGTCCGCTCACGGCCGGTTAGTCGGTCATCTGACCCACGGCCCCGGAGAGCGGCGAACATCCGCGGTAAAATCTCCAGTTGGTAGGGAAGGAACGGATAGCAGTCCACGAAAGAGTCTCTGTCGATCGATTCCATCTGACGCGAGGAGTTCAGTTTGTACCGTGCACTCAGGAGTCCCTCGTTATCGGTGTAGAGGTCGGTTAGTGCTGGCGTTGCCTCGCCTTTCTTTTTCAGAATCCGATCTCTCACGACCGTGTCCAAATTGTCTGAGATGAGGTCGTATCGATGTGGGAATCGGTCACCGACCTTCGACTCTTCGAGGTTCTGGGCCAGAACCCCCGGCACTAGTTCCTCTAACTTCTCTTGTGAGGTGACGCCGAGCCAGAGCTTTCCCATACCCTGCCGACCGAATTCTTCTGCGATGCTTTGGAGTTCTAGCAGCATCTGCTCATTATCGCCAATGAACTGTGAGATCTCGTCGAGGAAGACGAAATAACGGGCCTGGCTGCTTCCGTCTGTCTCTTTGTTCTCGACGTAATCGAGCAGTTTTTCCGCTAAGGAGGCCGGAGTGATTTCGGGTTCGTCCTTGACGTTCTGAATCGCATTTTTCGCATCACGCTCGTCGAACGAAGGGACAGATTCGATGAGAGCATCTTCAATGATCGGTTCGATGAAGGCCGCATTCTGTTGAACGTCTTCCCACGACCGGTCCTCATTCGTCTCGATTGATTCCTTGAAACGCTCGTAGCGTCCTTCCTTTTCCAGATCCTCTTCAAGTCGTGCAACCCACGGAATCTCAGCATATCCCTGCTGTCGGTTGAACTCCCGATTTACGACGTCCGTGATTGAGTCTTCACCGGCTCGGCTCGTCCGAGAGCCGATTTGGAACATCAGCACCTCAGAATCGAATTTTCGACTTACGGAATCAACGGTCGCTTTCAGCGTTTCGTCGTGTGCACGGGGTTTGAACGCTTCTGCTGCTGATCGACCGTCGGGAAGAGTACGATTTTCCAAGACATATCCCAAAATTTTCATGAAATGGCTCTTCCCTGAGCCGAAGAACCCCGAGATCCAGATTCCGGTCTCGTCCGTGGCGGCGTGCTCGGTATCTAAGACGCCCTCGAAGATGTCGAGGTAATGCTTTTCCAGAGACCCGGTGAGCACGTACTCGTCGAGTTCCTGTTGGATTGTTTCCCGATCATCCTGTTCGACCTTGACGACACGATTGATGTGCCGATTGATCGGTCGATAGAAGACGTCCTCGATCTTGGAGATGGATTCCGTAGACATCTAAATCACCCTCGCTCGGTAGTATGTTCCTTCTGTTTCTTTGAGAAATCTTAAACTCTTGCCTTCTCGGATTGCAGGGTAAAATACGACGAGTGGTGTATCGATTTCGTTCTCCAGCTGCATGAGGATGGACGACACACCCGCGAAGGGGTATAGAATCCCGGTCCGGTACATCACCGCCGTATCGACATCTTCGACCCGATCAATGATCGTGGACGCTATTTTCCCGAGGGAATCAGTCCGACCACCCAACAGTGCTGTAGAGAGCCCTTCAGCAAGCTCCTCTGGTGCTGCTTTTTCTTTCTCGATGACTTGATCGAGAATCCGTTGATCCTCAAGAATGCTGAATACTAAATCTCGGATATCAATAATTTCCACCGTCTGCCCCCGTGCTCTTAGCTTCTCTATGTATCCGTCAATCGTACTCTCCATCGAGAGCTCATCATCGGGATCGTATGTGAAGACGACAAATGGGACACCAGTCCGTCGTCCAATCTGATCTCGGTCGTCAATAGTCAGCTCCTCAAGCTCTTCCATGCGTGATTGCAGGTTAGTACTGGAACTCATCGATTACCTCCCAAATGTTATCGAACTCTGGCTCGATACGCTCGGTACTGCCACGTCGTTCATATCGAATATATCTCGGACTGATCCCTTCGAGACGCCGTCTCACTTCGTTCGTATCAAAGAGGAACAACTGCCAATCTGGGTGTTCTACAATCTCTTCGACAGTTGGCTGCTGATCTCCGGCAATTTGATAGAACACGTACGCAATGACTTCGTCGGGTACGTAGAATACTGCAAACTCTTTTCGTTGTACACCTTTCAAGAGTCCGAAATTCTTCAATGCACTCAGATATTTTGTACTCGCTTCTTCGACGGTACTCTGAGACCACTCACTTATCTCCGGATGATCGTCTTCCAGCTGTCGAATGAACCCTTGTATATCACTGGCTTCGACGTACATCGTCCCAGCCGTGTACTCCGGATAGAGTAGTTCGGTAGTTAGCGTGTACAGAAGATGGTTCTGCGAAAATTCGTAATAGATGAGCCAGTCTTTGACGGCATCATCAACGTCAGATGTCACTGCACGCATTAGCGGAGTCTCAATGAACTCTACCTTGGAGGGTATGTATAACCGAGCCACCTCACGAAGGACGTCTCGCCGGTACTTGCTGGTCTGCTTATTAAGGATATTCTCTTCCTGAACTTGTTCTTTGAGCTTCTCAAATGACTGATGTTCGACGTATTCCGCAAGTAACTGCTTAGTTTCCTCGATATACGTGGTATTGTGCGCTATCCAGGAGTCAAATTCCTCTTCCTCGGGCTCAGTGGCGTCCGTGGTCATAGCTCTACTTTATAATATGGCACTTGCAGTGATCCTTCGGCTGATTGCCCGTACCCCGCGAAGCATTCTCTCGCGACACGTCGCATCGTTGTCCTGGATTTCAATTGGGCCTCCTCGAGAGTATCGGGGCCAAGACGGAGCACCTCGCCTTCCTCAGAGAACTCGAGATCAACATTGTCTACCAGATCAGCTGTCCAATCAGTCGTGCCAGTAGTTTCGGTGAGGGACTCAAGCATCTCGAATTGAGTACTCTCTGAAATGTCTTCTAATTCAGCACTGATTTGTGCCTCTACGGTCGGCCCGAGGTAGAACAGAGAAATCGTGTTCTTCTCGGTGCGGTCTTGCTCGACTTTTCGACCGACGCGCTGTGCAAGATCGATTCTTGCTTTTGCTGCTGTTTTCGGGGTCACCTCATCAAGGCGGTCTCGGCCTAATTCAGTCAGGATCATTGACTCCCACCAGTCGTTATTGTCACTTTCGCCGAGTCGCTCAATTAACAGCCGATAAGATAGAACTTCGCGGACTAACGCGTCCTCGACGCCAATCTCTCCGAGATTCTCTTGAGTGGCCGTCAATGCGTTCTTGAGATCAGTAGTCATTAGCGGAGCCAATGTATACATTGGCTATAATTCTCCTGCTTCAGCAACCTACTTATCCACAACATCGGTCAACAAGGCTCCACACGTTCCAACATCCTGAAAACCCGTCTACCGGGTACTGTTCCTGCTGTGAACGCCCGACGATTCAACGATTGACTGCGTGCTTTGAAGTCGAGAAGTCAGCAATTCCTCGATTGGATGATGCTTCGGCCAGAGGTAGTGGACTTCGTGTCGATCACAGTGGTCGTATGAGCCGTGTTCTGAGGCTTCTCCGGTCCAGACGTGCCATGCACCTAGTGCTGCCATCACATCAACGACTGTTCGAGGAACTGCGTCCTGCTCGTTGGAGTAGAAAATCCGAAATCGCGTGCAGTTCTCCTGTGGCGGAATACTCTCCCACCAGTCGACCTCAGACGCCCAGTGGTCGAACATCGCTTGATCCATTCCGTAGCCAACTGTCACATCGTGAACGGGGTCGACGTCCGTGTACGTGTCGTCGGCATCGGCTTCTAGCAGTTGCAGGACCGCATACCGCAGATACTCGTGCGCTGGCTGCTCGGTTGATTGGGCCAGCTCTGGTTGATGGTTAGCTAGCTGATGCGCCTCCTCGAGAACTATGGGAAGATAGTGGTCGGTCATTGTTCGATGGAAGAGCGACGTGCGCGCCTCCGCCCATCATGGGCGCGAGAAAATCGACCGTATCCATCACGGGAGGTCTGTTCAGGTGTACGATTGGAATCTGGGGGAGGGGGTTGGCGTCAGGTCAGTCCACGAGCACCTCGATGAGTTCCTCTGCTGTTCGGCTGATACGACCCAGCCGGTCGCGAATTACCTCTGGATCGTCGGATTCCCATGCCGCGAGATAGAACGCTGAGCCACTGGTGTCGAGACCACAATATCGGCCGACGATGTACGCAACGGCCTCTGCTTCGACTTCGCGCTTCGACCGCTCAGTAGTATCGTCGAGAGTGGCGTGGAGCAATGCGTGAGCGTACTCGTGGACCAACGTCCGTGCGAGGTCCGCTTGATTCGACCGATCGCGAACTTCGACGAGTGGCTGGACGTCCATGAGGCTCACCCGCTCACAGACACCATTCGCGCTGCCGTGTGACCACTCTTCGTCTGGGACGATTCGGACGGTCACACCAACGTCATCACCGACGCTGGTAAGTCGTGAGACGAGGTCACCGGCATCGCCGGTGGCGGCCGTGTCGAGATCGGGAAGCGGCTCGCCATCCGTCTG
Source organism: Halomarina pelagica (assembly GCF_024228315.1). NCBI lineage: Archaea > Methanobacteriati > Methanobacteriota > Halobacteria > Halobacteriales > Natronomonadaceae > Halomarina > Halomarina pelagica. Next base: position 54,637 of record NZ_CP100458.1, on the reverse strand, counting down.
GGAGATGTCGAACACTGGCGCGGGCTTGAACCCAACGAGCCCTTTTGACCATCCCTCAGGTGGCGTCTCGTCGTACTCACAGTCGCTCCGCTCGTGATAGCCCGGCGAATTCTCGCATTCGGGGCACTGTTTCGCGATGATCGGTGCCCAGATCCAAATGGCCTGCTCGCCTTCCTGGACGTGCCGGTCGAACTCGTCCTGCCACGTCCGATACCCAGCAACCCGCGTCGCCTCGGGACACTGCTGTTTGATGAGCAGCGTATTCCGGTAGGAGTAGTCGTGGAAGCGACTCTGGAAGTCGAGCCATTCCTGGAACTCCGCGCTCGTCTGTGCGTCGTCGACACGCTCGACGAGGTCGTCGACCCACCGTTCAATCGTGCTGTGCATCTCGTCGTATCGCGTGTCGGTCTGGTCGAAGGAGACCGATGAGTCACTGCTTGTAGCCATGTTGGTCACCAAATTCGGTTGACGCCACTGGTGTCAGTTCAGGACGCCCCGCACCCTTCGGGGGCAGAAAAACGACTCGCGGTCGCTATCGGAGGGTTTCTTTTTCGTTAGCGAAGCCGACCGCAACGAGGTATTCGAGGAACTCCTCGAATCGTTCGACGTCACTCGGCGTGTCGGTCGCGAGGTTCAACGCCCAGTCGAGTGCCCATCGAAAGACGGGATCGGTTCCACCTTCTCCATGGAGGTACCACCACCGCGCGGCTTTCAGGACGATCAATGGGTTCGTCGGTGGCTGTTCACTCGCGAGCCCACAAGTGATCGATTGAATCTCCTCGGGGACGTCAGCTGGGTCTACCTCGGCGGATTGTGTGCTTGCGATATCGACTGGAATCTCATCGATCGAGATATCTCTCGAATTCTGTTGTTGATTCATGGAACCCTCCTATGTGAAGACCTATATCGAGCCCTCGCCCCCTCAGGGCGCGAAAAATTGCTCACTGTCCAACGCGGACGGACAGCGGACGCCCTACTCATCAAGAACGTCCCTCTGCGTGTAAGACCGTGGCATATCACGGCTGCTCTTGCCAATGAGTGACGAAACTGGTAAGTCAAGAAATCGATGAGTATGTATCAGATGACCGCCTCGAAGGCTGATTTGTGGGCCACATGGATTGAACGAACTCTCCTCCAAGATATCCATGCACCCGATCGGTTAGATCCAGTGCCGTTCTTGACGACGGTCGATGGTGAACTTACCACGACCGACGCACTCGACCGCTATCGGTATGGGAAGAACGATGGCGAATACTTGTATCTCATCTACCTTGCAGACGAGCCGATCAATACCGCCGCAGACATCACCCCGGTGTATGTCGGCGAATCCCGAAATATCGGGTCTCGAATTTACCAGCACTACAAGAAAATCGATGAAGCCATCCCGATCGACGACTGGGAGGACGACGGCTCGTGGGGGAGCTTCTCGAAATACGACCACATCGCGGCGGTTCGAGAGGCAGCTGACTCACAACTATACGTCTGGATTCTGGACGTCGAAACCCTTGATGTGTGTCCCTACGGTGTGGCGACCTACCGGCAGGAACTGGAAGCCAAGCTAATTGGACTCATCTACGCACACCCAGAGTATCGGCGGACCATGACCAATCGCGAGTTCGTCCCAAACCGAGTTCTACACGAAATCGGACTCGCTGGCCACACTTGGCTCTCGACCGAGTCTACAAGGCCAGAAACGGCAGACGCGCCTCCTCGGTACGACCTCTCCACGGAACACCACTCGAAAGCCGATCTGTGGGCTCACTGGCTCGAGAGGTACGTCTATCCGGACGTTGCTGACGAATCGACAGCTGACCCAATTCCGCTATTCGACACGGATGACCGGCTGCAGGTCAAGCTCACCAACTCTGGTCGCCTCAAGCGCTCGGATGCCATCGATGAGCGAATCCGCACCGAGGGACGAAAATGCGTCCACTCGGGCGGGGTGAGGGACGACGGATACGAGGGATTGATCTATCTCATGTACCAGCTCGCCGACGCCGACAGAAGTGATCGACTGACGGTCATTCCGCGATACGTTGGGAAGGCGGAAGCGTACGGCAAGAAGAACGAGTTGAGTGCGAATTTCACAGAAATTGCTACTGAGCGGTCGAGTACGAGGAGCTTTGCTCGGTGGGGTGATGGGGACTACTGGCACGTTGGTGAGCTCTCGATGGCCCTGTTCGAGGATGATACACGGAAGGTCCCGTGGGCGAGCGAGCTGTTTGAACAGGGAACGCATCGCCTCAAAGAGCAGGTGTACCTCTGGGTGAAGGCATGGAACCAGGAACTGCACACGGGGCCGTACGGCTACGACGCGTATCTTGCCGAGGTCGAGCCACAGCTGATCGGCGTTGCGCAGGCTGCGTTCCCTGATCGGTTGTTGAACAAGAGTGACGTCCCTGATGACGCACCGATTAAGACCACCGACTTTTCGTTCGAGGGTATTCGATGATTACGACTGCAGTTCTTGACCAGTTTGCACGCGATGTTTCCGATGTCGTCCCCCAGATCGACGCTACAGCCGAACACCAGCGGTGGCAGCCTGGTATCGGTGCGTTCGACGAAGAAGAGCAAGTACGACGACTCGTGGAACGACTTGGACAACAGTCTACCTGCTACGAAGTCACGGAGACTGAAGTCCCGTACCCAAATAGCGAGCAGCGATGTGACATCCTCCTCGAGAGCGAGGGGTCTCAGATCCCGGTTGAAGCGAAGCTGCTTCGATTCTACCGCGACAACGGTGATATTGAACCGGCGGCCTATACTACGGTCTACAGTCCATTCTCGAACTCGCTTGTCGCCGACGCAAAGAAACTCGCCGATAGCGAATTCGAAACAGAGGGTGGGCTGCTTGGGCTCTACTACGAACCAGCTGATGGAGCGTTTCCGCTGATGGATGCCACGAAGCTGGCCGAGAAGGTTGTGAGAGATGTTGAGTACTGGTACAATTTGACACTCAAAACCCAGACTATCGCTGAGTTCACGGGGCTGCGCCATCCAGTACATCAACAAGGTGCAGCCATTGCTTGGGAACTCACAGGGTGATAGAACGCTGATCTCGTTCCTAAGACGGGGCTTTGATCTTGAACGCTCGTCGAGATTGGTTGTCCTGCGAGTCTACAGTGGGTATCGGTGAGATAACGTCATCTATGAATTAACCAACGGAACCGAGTGGATCCATCGTTGGTCTTTTCAGGCTACAACGCGACGGCCGGTTCAAAAGCTACTGGAGGCAGGTGACAGCCGCTTCAGTAGCAGTCTCGGTGTCGCATTACCGGCGAAAAGACCAACGCGTGTTGGTTAATCCTCAAATAGACAACGAGCGACCGCTTTATCGCCAGTCAAGGTCTGCTGGTCTTCGTCAGTCGTGGCGAAGAGAGATGACTGGTCGCTCTCAGACGATCGTTCTACTTCTGGCCGGTCGTCGACGCCGAACTTACTCGCTTCTGGCTGGTCGAGTCGCGAGTCTCGGTCGCGGTGATCCACCTCTGCGCCGAAGTCCTCGAGTGAGGTTTCGACGCTCGTCTCTGTAACTTCGAGTTGGCCATCGTCACCGAACGCGGTCTGTCGCTGAATCTGGATTGTTGGTCGGTCGCTCATCTGGATCGAGCCTCCATCCACTAGTGGCTCGAAAAACTGCCCACAAGCGTCGATTCAGTCGTCCTGTGAACGGATCTCTTCCGCCCGTTGTTCGAGTCGGCGGAGGATCAGTATGCGCTGCTGGTGGGCGTTCTCGTAAGCAACGCACGCTCGCAGCGTATTCATATCGTGGATCGTCGCGATGCCGGCGTCGAGTAACCGGGTATTCGGTGGCTCGAGGCGTTGTTTCGGTGAGAGACCGCTTGCGTCGGTGGACTGCTCTGAAGTATCACTCATTGGTTGTCGCCTCAGTCCCTCATGAGGCGTCGATAAACCGCACCGTGTCGCTACCCGCCGTCTTCCTCAGGTTGAATCTGGCGAGTATCCTCGGCGAGATTGTGGATGTATGCTCGAAGCGTCTCCATGTCCTCACGGGCATCTTCGAGCGTTTTCGCTTTCACCTTGGCCGTGATCTGGTCCTCATCCCTCGTCCCAGTTCCCCGCTTGAGCTTCACGGTGAGCGAGACACCGACGTCGCTCCGCTCGACGTACTCTACTGGCGGTTGTCGATCACTATTCTCCATCGATTCGGCGTCCGTACGAGACTGCTGCGTGTGTTCTGACATGGATTGTTCTCTGGTCGTTAGTTGACGGACGGTGCGACTGGATCATCCGATGTCTTGCGAAGAGCTGCGTCGATCTCGCGCCCGGTGAGTCGCCAGCAGCCGTCGGGTGCTGTACACTCCAGCTGGCTCACGACCTCGGTCTTGAAGGACATGTACTCCGCGAGTGCCACCTCCTCGTCGTCGGTGTAATCGAGCAGAAGGGCGAGTGCGAGTTGGGCCGGCCCGCTGCCACCATATCCCCACTCGAAGCCCGAATGACTGTGACTCGCTAGTTCAAGACTCCTATCCGGCGTGAGCTGTTCTTGATCGGGGTGTATCTCGACGATGGCCCGGCCACGACGACGGTAACCGACGTAGACGACGTCGGAATCATCCGAAGCCCATGACTGTTCGTGCGAGTGTGGATCACTGATTCCACTCATAGTTCTGTTCGAGGGGGCTCGTTCGAGCACCCCCGCACCCTTCAGGGGGTGGAAAAACTCCCCAACGAACGCCTCTCCTTACGCCAAGTGAGACACGTCGGCAGGTTCTTCGATGTCAGCGAATTCACCGCGCTCGACCGGCTCCCAGTCGTTGCCGGGTTCGGGACTCCACCAGTCGACCTCGTAGGCGTCCGGTGCGCCGAGGATCTTCATCCTCGCCGACTCGTCAGGCAGGTCGCGACGAAGTTTTTCGTCGACGTGGAGGTTCCAGGTCGTGGCGGTATCGAAGCAGGCGAGGACGGCTTCCTCGTAGCCACGATCCTCATGTGATTCTTGGAGTTCCACCTGTGTGTTGCAGTTCTTACAGAACACGCCCTCGAAGGGGATATGACTGAACACCTCGTGCCCGCAGACCGGACACCAGAGGAACTCGAACAGTGCCTCACTGTGACGGTTGAATACTTCGAGGCTCATCGTTGAACCGCCCCGGTCAAACCGGGGCATCCTCTCCTGCCCGGACGATAAACAGCTCCCAACGCGTTCTCGACCGATTAGCGTTCGGCGCCGTATACGATCTCTGAGGGTGCTTCGTACCCACAGTTCCGACACTCGAACCAGCGCTGAACTTTCGCGCGGTCAGCCGTTTTCCCTCCGACGACCACATCGCCGTTTAGACACTCCGGACAACTCAATTCGGGCGCTGGTCTGTCACGGAGCGCGTTCCGAAACGCAGTCGCGTCCTTCGTCTCATACCCTCGCGACCAGACCGGGTAGCCGTCGACGAGGATTGCGCCACGCCACTTGTACCGGTATGAGTCCGGGGCGCGATGGAGAACGGCTCGGGCTTCAGTCTCGGTGTTTCGATACGCGAGCGACGGTGTACGACGTTCTCGCGTCCAGTTGGTGAGTCGGGGCATCGGTTAGAAATGGACGTCGGCGGGGACGATCCAGAGGTCCTCACTCTCTTCGAGGAGTCGATCCAGTTGCTCGCGATGCCGGATGCCGCTCGCATGCTGGGTATACAGGAACACCGATGGACCGTCGTACGCGCCGACCTGGTGGAACGCGTGCCGAGCGAGATTCTCATCGCGCATGATCTCCTCGTCGGAGAGTTCGCCGATGGATTCCTTCACCCGTTCGAGATTGCGCTCGAATTCTTCTTTCGTCGCTTCCCATCCTTGGTCGAGTAAGTCCTGTCCGTTGTCGGTGCCGATGGGGGCTGCGGTCGGGAGGTCACCCCACCGCGCCTTACCCGCGACCTTCGTGTTCTCCTCGTCGAAGCAGACGTAGTAATCGAACACGGTGGAGGAATGCGGGTCCGCGCCGACCAGACGGTCAAACACCGTCTTTCCGATGGCCAACGCGTTGTCATGTGTCGATGCTTCTACCAGTGCGTAAATAAGCATGTGCATCTCAAATACCTCGCTGCACCGGCGTTCCGGGCGTTCTCTCGCGCTCCGGCCTGCGCCGTCACCCATCGCCGGCGCACAAAAACGAACTCGATACTCCCTATTTCAGGAGTTCTCCACTTGCTCGACGGTGATCGTCAAATCCCCCGAATCGTAGTCGGCCTCGAAGTCGACGGTAAACGCGTCCGATTCGGAGGCGGCGTGGTAGGCTCGATGGAGCGTGAGCGAGCCAGTGGCCTTGAAGTGGAAGAACGCGGCTGTGGTGTAGGGCTTGCTTTGGGTTTCGATCTGTGTCTCGACCGAGGTAGGGAGCGCGATCTGTGGCGTGTCGGTGTCGATGTCTGCTGCGAACGCCTTCGCCTCCTCGACGGTCGCTTGCGAATGCGCTGGTGTCTCGCCAGTCAGCACGTTCACTGGCGTCTCTGTGTCGTCGGTGAACAGGACGTCTTCGAAGGTCTGTGTCCCAAGAACCGCGTCGGGGTCTAACTCGCAGTCGTGGAACGGATCGTCGGCTAGTTCCTCAGTCATGGAATCATGAGCCCACGAGGGCTCAGTTCTTCCAGCCCTCGAAAAACAGCAGCGCCTCGAAGCAGAGCTGTTTGGATCTGTTGAAATTGTCTGGACGTTTTGACTGTGATATAGTTTGGCCACTGAGGGAGCTTCCAGCACGGCCTCGTCCTTGGCGTGATTGCGGCGATTTCCACGGAGTCATCGGGCTATATGAGAGTCGTGAAGTGCTTGCTGAAGGCGGACGTGGTCGGTGGTTTTCCGGTGGGTAGCACCTTTCACCTCCGAAGTGGGTGGGGATGGTGGGGGTGGCAGTTTCGTCCTAGTTTCACTTCGATTGGGAGCTGCGGTTTCAGGATAAGTTCTCACGTGACGATCGAAAAAGCTGGGTCGCGAATTCTGGCGGGCTGGAGAGTTAGACGCTTGGGGTCCCAGACCCAGCCGATGTGTGAGGGTTCCGATTCTGATACCACTTATAGACGAAGTAACCAGCGGCGACGAGGGCGATGAGAGCGGCAATGATGGCGAGTTGCTGGCCGAGAGAGAGAGCGAGGAACCACGAGGTAGCCGCGGTGGCCTTACCTACGACAGATTTCATCATGGAGCTCAGGAAGCGGCGAGCCGCCCTTGCGAAGGTTCTTGCGTGCCGATTTAGCCAGCCCAACCCGCTGAGGGCTGTGGCGTAGAGTTCTCGAAGCCCGTTGATGAACTGGTGGCCACGAAGTTCGGTTCGTCCTCGCCACGACCAGTCTGCCTTCGAGAAACCCTGAAGCCCGTGAGCCGCGGGATCAACACTCTCCTTGAATCCGTTGGTCGATGCGAGGTAATCGACGATGTCAGCGTACTCCTTGGCCGTCGCGTCACCCACCTGCTCGGCGAGATGTTTGACCTGAAGTTTGAACTCGGCGTCCGCGGTCTTGATCACGGCGTCGACCCCTTCGTCTGGAGCGTAAACGCTGGAACTATCGAAGACCGCTTCGCCTCCGAGCATCCGAGCGAGTTCTTTCGCGTGAATTCGTTCGGCGACGCCCGCCTGCACGTGATTATCTGTGCCGACGTCAGCGACCATCGATGCGAGTTGTTTCGCGACGGGCACACTGACAGCAGCTCGCTTTCCGTTCTTGACGAGCTTGGGATCGACACCGAGTTCCTCGGCGGCGTCTTCGAGCACGTCATTCGGGACGTATAGATCGTCGTCGAAGAAGTAGGCGATGTTGGAGTCAATCTTGAACTCGACCTCGGACTCGCCCTCCTGACCGGTCTGGGAATCGGAGGCATTGCGACGTTTTGAAACGTGGTGGCCGACAGCCCCTGCGCCGAGGGCTGTGGCTGCGATGGCGGCTACCGGTACCAGTGGTAACATATATAATCAGAAACACTACGTGCTTGTTGATATATAACCTATTCGACCAGTGATAATTCCAGTGTTGACCAAATATGAATCGATGAAATGACACCGCAAGTAACGTGGACGACGAATTGTGACCCGTTCGAGTCGAAACCGGTTGGTTGCGGTCACACCATTCCCCAGAACGCCAGCAGACTCTCGCCGCCGCTCAGTGTGAGCCACCAGGGGGTCGAATGCGAGGATCATCACCAGGCTGGTGATCGTCAGCAGAAACGTTTAGCCGAAGTCTCTGGTGAGTTCCCCGTGTCCGTGGCTTCCGGTTCCTCTGTCGACGTGGTGTGGAAGGACTGGACGCCGAGGTACCGCCGCCTAGTACTCTATCAATATCGAGGTTGCTGCGAGCGCGATGTAGTCGGTCTCCATGTGTCTCGTGGCCCCACAATGTATAGCCCTGCCCACTCCTATCCCAGAAAAATGAGTGAATCCGTTAATGTCACTCGCCAGGTCCTGCTACGGTCTTAACCAACAACTTCGGGCGTTTACATTCTCTATTGGTTAAGGTGTTGTTCTGCCGAGTATCTTAGCAGGGGTCTGGCCCGTGACGAGGTAACTGACACACCTGACACTCCCACATCGGCTGTCCAGTCCAGTTTGCAGCGGGGACAGACTCGAACTCCTGGAACTGATGCACAGTCGTTCGGTCGCAGCTGCGACAGTCAAGCCGCGTTTTCGAGGGAACGCTAGGTTGACGATTCTCGGACTGCACGTCGTCGACGGAACGCTGGAGTGCAATCGCTGGCACCAACCAGACGCCGTTCTCGGCGCACTCAAGGAGGCCTGTAAGCCGATCCTTATCGCGAATGCCTTGTCCCCCCTCGTCGTACAGAAACGTCGTGTGCGCTTCTCCACGTGGCACCTCGGTCAGCTCGGTCCAGTTCGTCCGTTCACGAGCTGCCGCAAGCAATCGGTCACCACGCTCAGAGGTAGCCCGTACGGCATCTGGAAGGAAGGGCCACTCGTCGGTCAGCAGCACAGTAGGCTCGTCGTCGAAATCGTAGATCAGCTGGCAGTCGTCGACAGCTGGATCCCTGTCGGGCTTCGCGAGGAGGGTGGCTGCCGCAGCGCCCTTCGCGACGGCGTGATAGACGGTCGAGGCCTCGACGAGCAGCTGGACGACGTGAAGCAGTGTCCACTCGGTGTCTGCGGGCTGCTGTTCATCGGTGTACGCTCCGAGATGATTCGTGAGGCAGAACCGGCACTTGGTCTGGCTGGTAGGAATTGACGCGCTACAGGAAGCACACTCGCTCGCTGTTGGGCCTGCGTCATCTGGATAGCCCACGAGTAGCTCCCCGGGTCGGCCTCTGGATGACTCGCGACGACCGTCTCTGGTGAGTTCACCGTCGGGAATCTGTGTCGCCTCGCCACGCGGTCGGAGTTCCTCGAAATCAGCGTAACGATCAGTCATGGGGACGTCTACCAGCACGTTCCCTCGTCTTCGCTTTTAAACATCAGCCCCACGCCCAGTACAGACTGAACGTTCCGAGTCAGAGGCCACAGAGGACCAGTTCAGCCAGTGCATCTTGATGCGACCGGATGGTTGGTGGAGTGACGTTCGCAGCTTCTGCAACTTCCGACTGCGTCAGCCACCGACCATCTTCACGTCCAGCTGTGTAGAGACAGGCCGCTGCAAAGCCTGCTGGCCGGACACCCGTTGTCGCACTCGTTGATTCAGCTTGTTCGGCCAACCTTCGAGCTCGCTGTCGAATGGAGTCCGGAACATCGAGTTCAGACGCAAGGCGGGGAATGAATTCGCTCGGACGAACAGGCTGGGTCGGGAGGCCAAGATCGGTATTTAGCGTTTTGTAGGCACTCTTGACTCTTGACTGCTTGACCTGTGCCGCGTCGACGATGTCGTCGAGTGTTCGTGGGAGGCCGTTACAACGAGTGGCTCCGTAGATGCTTGCTGCAGCTATCGCCTCGATTGATCGACCTCGGAGCAGGTCTTCGGTTTGAGCGCTCCGGAACAGTTGACACGCTTGATCACGAACCGAATCTGTGAGCTCGAGGACGCTCGCGATTCTTCGAACTTCACCTAGGCCGTGTGCGAGGTTTCGCTCAGCTTTCGACTGGAACCGACCAAGAATCTGCTCACGCCGCATTCGGGATAGCCGCTGGCGTTTTTGCCCAGAGAGCTTGTTCCCGTTCGCATCTTTCCTGCGACCGATCTCGGTTGACAGCCCTCGGTCATGACGTGCGACGGTGAGTGGTGCACCTGATCGATTCGGAGTTTCTTCGTCGTCTTCGAACGACCGCCATTCCGGCCCATAGTCGATGGTCTGTTCGTCAATAACGAGGCCACAATCCTCACAAACCGTCTCGACCCTGTTCGTTCTTACTTGGCCGCCGCATTCAGGACACGGTGTGTTGCCGGTCGATGCGTCTTCGTCGAAGCCAGTTTCGTAGATATGTCTCGTCGCCATCGGTAGTTTGCGAGATGTCTTGTCTGCACCCCGCACCCCTTCAGGGGCAATAAACAATTGTAGGTGCGATGTCGTGAGGATGTTTGCTAGGCATCTGAGGAAGGTTCGACGACTCACCTGAGCATTCTTCCGGCACGAGAAGTGGTCAGCCAATTCATCACAGTCTCACTGGCTTATGTTTGAGCGGTTGGATCGGGCACCGACAATTAGGACTCGACCATCAGCTCGGCAGTCTGGAGAATATCTTTGAGCTCCTCGAGATGGTTCTCAGCTTTTTGCACTTGCCCTACCTCAAAGTAGGCGAGTGACTTCGCGAGGTCTGCGGAAATTGCCTCTGCCTCGTCTTGGAATCGTTCTATTTGTTCTTGCGTTGATACAATTACGAGCTTTTGAAGTGTTGGATCCGCATTCTGTGCCTTCATCAGGTTAAGAAGGGCCGAATCACGGCTCCCGTTGCGGTGGACCTCAAATGCGTACGCTATCATCCCAAGGTTGGCTACTCGAGTACTCCACCGAACGTCTAATCGTGCGCCGGGGCCAGCATCATATTCATCGCTTACGTCGAATCCCAAGCCATCTCCGATCTCAACGAGTTTTTGCTTGAATTCCTCGTGGTCGAAATCCTCGATCGGTTCGTTTTCACCTGTAATTTCGCCTTCTAATTCTTGGGTGGTATCTAATTCGGAGATGTGGAACAGGAAATAGTCGACGTCAACAAGATCCTCAATTATAGCTGAATGAATTTCGTCTTCTATGTTATCGAGCCGCTGCTTGAGTTCGTTCACCGTCTCCAGAAACGCTACGTATTGTTCCCCACTAGTAAGACGAGCAGGAACATCGTATCCTAGATACTGGAGTGCCTCTCGTGCCCGCCGGTTGTAAATCGCACACTCGTTCGGGTATACAAAGGTGAAGATCTCTGTGATGCTCGCAGGTCCAAGCATATTGACATTCTCGTTCAAGATGTCGAACTTGACTGCAACGTCATCCGTTTCATAGAGTGCTTCCTGGAACTGTTCTCGGACGCTTTCTATTCCGTCTTCGAGTATCTGGTCAACAAGATAGTCTTTATTCGTCCAGCCTCGGAATGCCCAGAGATTCCGAACTAATTCACGAATATCTCCCTCTTCGAGATTCGCGAGAGTCTCCTCTGAGACAAGCTCAGGGAATTCCTGCTTCTTTTCGATACGCTCATCGGAGAACTCGCTACCTGCTTGCTCCACAAAAGCATCGTAGTGCTCTCGCAACTCATCATTCGAGATGGGCATTATGAATTGATTCGACTACAAGGGGTGAAATATGTTGATGTGTTATTCAAAACGCCAACCCTCAGCAAATCATCCGTAATAGACTATTGGACCACCGTACGACCAAGTATGTTCTCATCACTCGATGCACAATAGTGTGTGTCTACTTGTTCCCACCGCCTACTTGAAGACTCAAGGTTGTGGCTGCGCGCGCAGCGAAGCGAGCACGGAGCGGAGGGTGGGGCGGTGGGGCCTGGGTCGGTCCGGCACGTAGCAAAAAAGGAGGATGCGACGACCGGCTATTCCCACCAGCGACCGCGCTCAGGGAAATGCAGGGTCGACCAGCCAGTGAGGGCTACGGAGACGCGCCCATTGTACCAGTTCTTCGCCGCCCCGTGCATCCGAACGCGCTCGCCCTCTTCGATCCAGGGGGCATCTGATGCTTTCCAGCTGGTGAACTTCGTTTTCCCACTGTCGTCTTCGATGAGACCAACTTGGGAAATGGCTGGACTCGACGGCTCCCAAAGCACCGTCACGCGACCTTCGATGCTCACCTCTTTGCGATTGACGTCCTCGAGCGTCCCGATGGGAATCACCGTCCCCGGAGCCGTCTGCAACTCTTCGAACACCCCGACGACCGCGCTCATCAGGTCTTTCCCACCGACCACGGCTTCACCCAGCCGCCGACCAATCGCTGCTCGCGACCAGCCATCCAGTTTCTTCGCCAGCCGCACCGACTGCTTGTTCACCGCCGCCAACTGCTCCTGCGTAAGTTCTGCACGAGGATCACCTCGTTCCGGGTCAGCCATCGGGTTCACGCTCGCCGCCCGCTTCTGGAACTCTGCACGCCGCTCAGCGCTCCGTTTCGCCGCGATATCTCGCGTCCGCTTTTCGCGACCGTCTTGCGTCCCCAGCTCTGCCTGGGCACTGATGCGCTCCAGTTCAGCTTCCCGCGCACGAATGCGCTCTTCCTGTTCGAGGGTCGCACCGTAGATCCGCTCGTCACTGGTGTCGACCATCCCGTCCGGGTGGTTCGCATCGACCTTTGCCTGCACCTCCATCTGCACCGTCGCCTGGAACTCAGGCGTCTCATCGACGACCTCAAAGCCGTCCTCGTCGACTTCCGCTTCGTCCGCGTTTTCGAACGCCTGTTCATCGACCGAAACTACTTCACTGGGAACGTTCTTACTTGACATTGGAATCACTTACAGGGTGATTTCCGACGAAGGCGCTCACGCGCCCGACACCGCGATGCTCTGACATCGCGGTTTTCCGACGACAACGACCGACAGAATCATCTGCGCGCTCTCGCTCGCGCCTTCGCGAGCGCCCCCTGGGGCGCGAGCGAGAGCGCGCCTCAGGGAGGCTACCCAACCAGCACCGCGCGCCGACCCGCCCGGAGCGAGCGGCCAGCGTTAAGCCGTTTCTCGTGTCCGGCCCGGACTGCGGGTTCGTGTCCAGGGCGACGGTCGTAAGCACGGCGAGTCGTGGTGTGACTCGCCGCGCGGAACGGCCCAAAGCGCTGGAACGCGAAAGCCCGCGAGGGGCGCAACCGAAAACGCGCTTAATGCTGGCGTCGAGGGCACATTCATTTTAGCCCGGAACGCGGTCGAGTGACGTAGGAACGAGACCGCGACAGCCCGGAATGGTCGGTCGCGAGCGACGCGGAGGGCGGCATGCGGCGAACGGGGCGAGCCGTGACGAACCACCCGTTCATCCGGTAGCGTCGGACTGAATCAACTAGCGACCCGTTTCTCACCCGGCTTTGTACAGGCAGATCACGGCGAAGCCTGCGGGATGGACGCCCCTCGTCACGCCGACGACCTCAGCCTCTTTAGCAAGTGTTCAAGCTGATCGTCGGATTTTGTCGGGACAATCGAGTTCGAAGGTGATTTGCGGGATGTGCAATTCTCTGAGACGCCACGTTGTGCGTGATAATGGCTTGATAACAGGCCAAGCAGTACTTACTGGAAATATTGGCTGAGAATTTCTTCTACCTCCGCAGGCCCTTCAATGAGGGTGCGGAGGTGTTCCATGACCACCTTGTCATTGATGACCATGAGGTCCGGTCGCTCCAGCAGTTTCATTTGGTATACCTCAGGCTCCTGTCCTACCTCTCTAAATATTCGGCGGAGGTGCTGAAACTCTTCAGAATTGAATGTGTCCCGATGGAACAGCGGATAAACCGCTCTGGAGAAGTTCGCCATATTGAGTTTCAACTCATTAGAGACCACGCTGGAAAGATACGCAGCGAATATTGTGACCAGTGCATCTAAAGTCAGCACAATCAGATACATATTCTCTTCATACGAGGGTTTCATCCGGTCGTGAAACTTGATCTCCTGTTGTCCATCGATATCTAGGACAACGAAGATATGAGCGACAGAGCCGTGCTTGAACGATAGTTTTCTTGCGGACTTTACGTAGTCATCGTGTTTCCCGCTGACCGGCTCCTTCGCGAAATTCGCATCCTTCCCCGATTTGGTGTCGACAAGCCCTAGAATCGGCTCGAAATCTATGAAGTCATAGTTGCCCTCCTCCCAGATGTAGAACACGTTATCCGGAAGATTCTCGCCTGAATCGGCTTCCCCACCCCGCGCTGGCTGTGTCGGGAAGAGGTGCATGAACACCGCCTCGGCAGTGTTTTCGAGGAGTTCCCCACTACCCGGACCGATCTCACCATTTTCCCGGAGCATACGGATATTAGAGAGAATCGAGAGGATGTACTTCGGGTTAGCTTTCACTCGTTTCCTGAGTTCGTCGATGTCGTCCCCGAAGCGCTTGGCCATCACGTCCTCGTCAAGCCGCTCAATCTGTTCGGCAGTATCTAGGTAGTCAGTGAGTAGTTCGCTTTCGCCAATCTTCTGAAACGGGACTGCCTGGACGAGATGGCCAACAGAAAACAAGAACTGGAGTTCAACAATCTCAGAAATCGTATTTCTCGGTGTGATGAGAATTGATGGTTGTCCCAGCTCAATAGCGTCTTCATAGATCTCTTTGATCGTATCCTCGTAGTGCCGCGGCGCATACACCAGATACAGGGTGAAAGCACGGGAGGTCTTCCCGATCACGTATCGCGGGAGATTATCGTCGTTGATCGATGTGACCTCGATATCAAGTTCTGCCGCGATGTCCCGAAGTAACCGGTCGAATGATGGTACGTACCGTATCCGTTCGGATTTAGCGACGGTGCGAAAGTGGTTTGAATGGCATCGAACCTCATACGCGTCATCGGTCTCATCGACGATGATAACCCCGTCACCACAGGTAGGGCATTCAGACGGCTCGATCAACCGTTCTTCGACGTACTGAGTGTCCCTTAGTGCCTCCGGTACATCATCTAATGGGACTGGCTTTCCATGTCCGATAAACGAGCGAATTGGGTCAATCACAGTCCGGTTCATCCATCTCACTCAGAAGGATTTCAAGCGCTTCCTTGTTCCCGGCAGTGATACGAGGACCTCGAAGCGGCTCCCAGTCGCCGGCACTCAGCTTCACATGCTCGTTCTGGATCTTGAAAATCAACTGGATATTATCCTTCTCTGCCTTCTCTAGGTAATCCTCGAAACTAAGCTCAATCCCCTCAATAGTACCGAAAACATGGTTCAGGTCGTCCGCAATTATAGTGAATTCGTCGGTGCTGGTGGCCTGGTCATTAGATATCGAGTACCCGACGAGCCGGAAAGTCTCAACGCGTTGCTTGAGGTCCTCCTTCGTCTCCTCAGGCTCGTCAGACTGGTCAATCTGCTCCGCTGCTGTCTCGGTGCGCTGCTGGACCGCCTCACGTACGGTATCGGCTGTATCGGTCGACTCGTCCTCTACGGCCGCAATCGTGTCCTGCTGGATCTCTTGAACGCCAGGCGAACTCTTCTCTTCCAGCTTCTGGAATAGATTACCGACACCAAAAACATCGGAGAACAGCTCAGTGAGGGTCCCTTCCCAGTTATCTGTTGATTTCGAGAACGTGATTACGGTTTCACCATCTTTGGGTTCAACGCCAATACTCATATTTCGAAGGGGATAGAATGACGTTCCTTCGACCGACGGGTTCACGGGCACATTTTCTTGCCCTGGTGACTGCCTGAACGCGAAGACGTTACGATATTTCCTTCCATACTCCTGTCGGATATCCAGTGCCACCGACGACTCGTTTTCATCGACGGTGGTTTGGATCGGATCAAGATGTTGTTCCTCCACGTTCGCTTTTCGGAGGAAGGCAGTAACCCGATTCTCTACACCATCGAGGTTGAGCTCTTGATCTAGCTGGAACTCTCGCTCGTTCTTGACGGCGAAAAGCTCAGACCTGATGATCATTGACCGGAGCTTGTCCCGACAACCGTTCTCATACACGACCAGTAGAAGCTCATACCGATCCCTCACATCCAAGTCTTCACGACTAATCCCGAGTGATTTGTTGAGGTATTCCTCGGCATAGCGGCGATTGACGTTTCTCTCGCTCAGTATCTCGTAGTCCTCGAGGAACTGTCTCACCTGATCTGTATGCCTATCAGCTAGTACTTCTCGCAGTGTCGGCGCCTTGGTATCCAGCACGTCATCAGCGAACACTTCATAGAGCCGCTCCAGAAACCACTTTGGGCGGGACTCAAGCTCGGAGACCAACTCAGGATCCGGATCCAGCGGTTCTACTGTCACAAGTGAGTCATAACAACGCTATCGGATTTTATAAGTATATCTTCCAGAACGGTGTGAGTAAATCGACACAGGATACACTCCCCTTAGGGTGGGGCCAGTACTGAACGATTTTGTCGGCTGCACACTCAGCCGGCATCTTGGCGGACTCAGAAAGGGCGAGGCCGTCTCGGTCGTCCCCCGACCCCGCAAGCACCGCAGGCACGAGGAGCGCAGCGGCGTCCTCGTGAGTGCAGCGAACGAAGGCAGGGAAGTCGCAGCCCGCGCAATGGAGTGAGCAGGACCGTCTTCCCGGGGGCGCGGGATGCCGAGCGGCCGAGGGCTTTCTATAGAGACAGAAGAACGCGATCACAGCGCACCATTCGATCGCAGACCTACAATTGCGGCGGTGACAAATCGATTCTAAGGTCGTCGAACTGCTCACCGAGCTCGTCTTCAGAGAGATGTTGCAGGAGATACTCAACGAGGTCGTCCTGACGTGGCTGCCCAAACGCCATCCGATAGACTGCAAGCGATTGCTTAAGTTCAGTTAGTCGCTGTTCCTCACGGCTCACTGGAAGCACCGGCGCATGGCGCTCGATACGGGCGCTCTCTCCGTTGCTGTTCGTGAACACCCAATAGGGAACGAGGTCTGTATCAGTTGCTTCAGCGGACCGTGAGGCGTGCTCAAACAGTTCCGACCAAACATCGACGCCGTTGCGTGTTGGGAGGACCTGCGACTGATAGGCCCGTGCCACGTTCTTTCGAACCGCATGTCCCTTGTATCGGTGAACCCGCCCCTCACGCTGTTCAAGATCGACCGGATTCGACGGAAGATTCCAATGCACAACTGCGTGGCAGTATGGATGAAAATCAAGTCCTTCCTGCCCGACCGACGTCGTTGCCAGAACAAAGGGCCAAAATGGGGAGTTGAAGGCACGTCGAACCTGATCGGTTCGAATGGTCGTCGACGAATCGAAATCTTCGACGTCGCCAAACTGCAGCCCGAAATGGCACCGGATACCCTTTTCCTGTAGGTCGATGTCCCCGTCGTGTACTTGAACGTCGTCGAGCTTTGCCGACGCGGTCCGAAGACTGAGTGCTTGGACCATGCGCTCGGAGACAGTGGTAGCAACAACCTCGGGCGGTTCATCCGCTAAGCCGAAATCATTGAGCATATGTACCCACTCGTCGAGGACGGCCTGGAAATTCCCGTCGCGGCAGTACTCCGGGATTCGACGCCAGTAGGGCTCTGCGGGGTGGAGACTCCGAATGAGAGATGTTGTTTCGGGGAGATTGAACACAGATCGAAATCCCCAGCCAACCTGCGCCGCACCAGTAATCGCCGCTTCGAGGTTTGATTCATCCTCTGTGTCAACGATTCGCGTCAGAGCTCGGAGAGCGCAAGTTGCAGGACCGCCAAGCGCAATGTCGGTTAGCGTCTCGACCAGATCATCGGGTGGTGCACCTAGTGGTATCTCGCCAGCTGCCATTTGCCGGAAGCGTGCGATGTGTGCATCCCAGTGTTTGTGCTCGCTCGACGAAGCGCGGTCTGCTAACTCCCCTTGCCAGAGAGAGGCGAGATCAGAACGGCCTAACCAGGCAGTGATCGCCGTTTCATAATTCTCCAGATCAAGCAGAAGTGGTGCGGCCCAGTACCACGCCTCATCGTGAGAGTGAGGTCCTCCGGTGTCAAGTGAATCGTGAGGAACTCGGTCGAGTAGCGGCTGCAGTCGTGATTCAATACGATCAGCAATCGTGGCACGAACCGTCTCTTGGCTCGGACGATCGCGTCCCTCCTCAGTGGGAGTAATCATCGAAGGATCCCCGATGGTTGCGAGCGTGACGCTCGGGTAGAGCAGTGAGAAGAGGGGCATCCCAGTCAGCCGTCCGTCGTTCTCTGCGATACGAAGCAGGTATCCCCGCGTGTTTCGGCCAGTCGAATAGGACGCTTCAGGGTCGAACTCGGAGACGATTCGCCGCTCGGCTTCATAGCTCACCATCGCTGCGATCGATTTTGGAACGACTTGCCAGGAGGAGAAGACGAGGCGCTTCGTCAGGCCCGAAATATCCGGCTCACCAAACGGACCGCCCGGCTCATAATACGGGAGTGAGGGCGGAAGCCACAGGAGACGCCAGGCTCCGGTTTCGATAATGTCGTCAACAAGTGACCGGAGCGTCGCGTTCCGTAGTTCCACACGCTCGTACGACTCGATAGCACTCGCTGAGAGATTTAGATACTGGCTCTCACTGAGCTGTGAGACCAGTTGCGGGTACACGCCTCCATCATCAAGCGCTCGTCTGAACTTCCGCTTCAGCGAATAGTCATTCATAAAGTTCAGCAGATAGGGAGAGGACTTCCAGTAATTCATAATGGACGGCCCCTCCAGCAGTTCGTTAACACTGCGAAGTTCGAGATATGCTTGAACCTCCGGTGGTTGGAGCCCCATCCCGTTTGAGGGTATCTCTGTCAGCATCCCATTCCGGTCTGGAGAGGCTGCAAGCCGTTCAGTTCGCACCATCACCTGACTCAACCGAGACTCGATCGCTGTTTTGAGTTCTAGGAGTTGCTCGTCGATCGAATCGTGTTGCTGGTAGAGTGATCGGCGATAGGAATCGAGCAGCTCCTGTATTTCCTTGGCTGCATCTGGTCCAACGAGGAATTCGAGTGTCCGAACGAAATCTGCAAGATGGTTCTCGTCGCGCTCGTGAGCCATCGTGTACATCTTGTACGGGGTTGCTGAGAGAAGCAGAACACGCGCCTCCGCAGCTGCATTAGAGTATGTGAAAAGTCGTTGGGCGAGGTCTCCTTCTTCAGTATCTCCTTCAAGAAGATGTTTGAAGCGCTGAAACTCGTCGAGGATTATCAGGTCTGGCTCGAGTGCGTCAACACAAACGGACGCGAGGACGTTCCGGATGTCTCCGATTAGGTCTCGACGCCGTTTACGAACGGACTCGGACACTTGACTGTTGAACTGCACATAGTGATCACAGAGATCCTTGAACTCCGTTTTCAACGCCGGGCGATCTTCAAGCGCTTCGATAAACGAGTGCGAGAGCTGCTCGTCGAGATCCACATCGAAATTAGCGACTCGTGAGCGGAAGCGCTGATGGCTTGCACGGCCTTGGAGGACGTTCAGTGGCGCCATACCCTCCAAGTCCCACGGTTCACGAAGGAGATGGTAGAGGACGACGCGTTCTTCCATCCGACCAAGGCTCGATTTCAGATCAAACGAGGTTCCGGGAGTAAATGAAATGTAGTTCACCTTGTTCTCCTCGAAGGAGTGTGTCTCCTTCGGAAGAAGGGTAATCCGAGAAGAGTAGGCGTGTTCTTGATCATCTGAGAGAACGAGGCGATCAAGATTCTGCCGAGCGATACTACTGTTTGAGCAGACGTAGACGATATCGACCCGGTCGAGGTCATCCCACAAGTGCTGAATCGTCTGGGCAATCACTGCTCGGGCGACGAGCGTTTTCCCCAATCCGACCTCATCGGCAATGAGAAATCGGCGTGTGTAGTCCTCATCGGTGTATAATCGATTAAACACATACTTTGCAGTCTGTTGTTGAAACTCCTTGAGCGGTGCTAGTACCTCTGGTATATCGGGCGGTGTTTCATCAGTCATTGCTCACCACCTGATTTGACTGCCCAGATCGGATCGAACACACTAGTAAAGCCATCAGGCAGGACACTTTCCTCATCTGAAACAGCTTCCAGATCAGTCATAAGCTCATGAACTCGGTCAAGCTGCTCTGGATTCTGGTACAGGACGCGGAGAAGCTGTTCCAGTAATGGGAATTGCTCTAATTCACCGTTCCGAGAGGTTCCATCCCAGTCTTTCCAGTTCGTTTGAGAGAGGAGATATCCGAACGTCGTATCGGTATCGCCGAGGAGCAAGGCCAAGAATTGAAGGAATCGACGGCGGTCATTTACAATCGTTCGCAGCAGCCGTTGCCTTCGGTCCGTAGGTGCATTCTCGAGTGGGATATTCAGGACGAAGGTCTCTGATTGTGTTTTGCTTGCTGCTTCAGCCGTCGCCTCGAACGCGATAAAGCTCGTAATGGCCTCGTACGAGAGTGTGAAGGTCGCCAACTCGGGCGAATCAAGTGTGACGTCTGTTGCGGCACGGTCTTGGAGTGATATCGGACGTGCTGTAAGCGAC
This sequence comes from Halomarina pelagica, assembly GCF_024228315.1. NCBI lineage: Archaea > Methanobacteriati > Methanobacteriota > Halobacteria > Halobacteriales > Natronomonadaceae > Halomarina > Halomarina pelagica. The sequence goes on along the minus strand of NZ_CP100458.1, from coordinate 34,227 downwards.
GCTTTGTGTGGCAACGAAAGAGATGTCCCATCAGTACGGAGAGTGAAAACGTATTCCTCTCCTTCTGTACTCTGCTCAACGAATGCAGAGATCTGGCTTGATGCCACGGCTTGCTTGATATCACGAAGTTCCTTCTCCAGCTTCTCTGCGATCGGATCGGGACTCGTCGTCCCATCGTACTGGAATGGTTCGAGCAGATCACGTAGTGACATCTCGCTGTCCTTCTGTCCAAGCAAAACACCGGTACCGCATTTGCTCTTCTTTCCACGAAGCTCGACAAGGAACTCCACATTGTCAGTAAAGGCGGCTCGAGTTGCATTCGCTGACCCCGTATACACGCGGGCATCCCAACCGTCATCTACGAGGAAGAGTTTCGCATGGAGGCTTCGAAGAGCATCCTCGTCATCTTCAAGGGTGGACTCATCGGCGTCCTCGGATGGCATTTCGAGATCGTCGCTCTGCTCGTCTAATTCAGCAGCCCTACTGAGGGTGAAGACCTCGTCCCACGGCTCTAATGCAGTCTCTGTGAGACTTTCGAGTTCTTCCCACCGCGAGATTAGTGTTGCGTGTCGTGACTCGGGGTTGAGTTGGCTGAGCAGCGATCTCGACAGAAACGGCGATACAACGACGAGATCAGTCGAGCGATCTGGGAACGGCCACTGGTCTCTGCTGTCGATTCCAAATGGATGAAAGGCGATCTCTTCAAACGGGTCGGGAGGATCGAAATCGACGCGGCGAATTTCGTCTTGAATCGTTGCGATCCGTTCCTGTCGTTCGTCTCCAAGTTCTCGAACTGCCATGTTCGGAAGCGCCTCGATGAAATCGCCGAGTGGATGGTTCCGTGTGTAGGCATACTCGCGGTCTGTAAGTTTGCCATCGAGCGTGAGAACAGTATCCCACGAACGGGCGTAGGTGAGGTTGCGACTCAGACACAGAAACCGATAGTGAACGGGTGAGTCCGGCGCTGTATACCGGAGGACCCACGTCTTCGGGTGAAACGATCCACTCCCACTCGGCGTCGTCGTCTCGACAACGAGATCCTCGAGAAGCTGATAGAGCGGATGCTGCTGTGAGGGAACGTGTATTCCTCCGGCCTGGCAAAACAGCGTCATGTTCTCGGAGTTCTTTCGAAGTGCGTCGAGAATCGCGACTGGATCGAAATCCTCTGGCTCTGTTCCTACCTGTTGGTGTCTCGTGAAAGCCAGCGGGACGGCGAGTAACGCGGTGAGGTCCAATGAGTATGTAGCCCCGACCGCGTAATCGAGATCGTAACCAGCAGGCGGCCGAAGCGTCTCGTGAAGCAGTGACCGATCCTGGGGCTCGAGCATTACGCAGCCTCCAACCCAGCAAAGATATCTGTTAGGTGGGTTTTCGCGGAACTCCAGCGATAATTCAGCTGCTGTGCACCCGCTTCACCGCCCCACTGCTCAAGCGCACGGGCATCATGCAACCGTGCTCGCCCACGTTTCAGCCGACGCTCACGGTCGCTAATGAGTTGGCGTGCGTCCGCGTCAGCGGAAACGGTATGCGGCGATTCGGTGGCGAGATCGATCCACCGCTCGACGAATTGTCTCATACCCGGTGGTGTAGTGGCACTGGCTCTAGAGACGATGTTCCAGAACCGGTCGATATCCCAGGTATTGAACGCTGTGCGCCGACTATCAACTATCCGGGCCCATTCTTCGAGTCGCGAGGTGTATTTGTCGACGAGCTCTTCATCGTCGGATTTTTGCGCAAGCATCAGGTTATAGAGCAGAGCCGCGCCGTGCATTACCTCAGAGAAGTTTCGCGCATGCGCCAGTATTTCTCGAACGTCCTCTGATAGTTGACCTAAGTATGGGTATTCCCATGGGAATTCAGGGTCTGCATCGAGATGCCCGATATAGAGAACCTCAGCAAGCATGGAATCGGAGACCGATTGCAAGATCTTATCTTGAAGATACTCAGCATCCACGGGACGGAGTTCGAGGGTAGCTGTCTTCGGAAAATCAGAGGGTTGAGAGGGGAGGTTCGGGTCCCAATTCGAGCGTGCCTCGTCGACGACGTCTCCTGTTTCTGTCCGCTGGTCGCGGTGGAGAATTTCATAATAGACATCGAGAGAGTTATGATACTGATTTTGGGAGCCGTTGTAGTGTCTGATATCCCATTCCCCGAGACCACTCCAGTAAATGTTACTCGGAATCCGCTGAAGGTCACCCTTGGCGTATTGACCGATTATTCCGTCCGTGTCCTCATTCTGAAGGAGTGAGTCAATGAGTTGGATTTCATATCGCCGGGCTTTCTTCGCGATGGTATCGGAAGGTGTCCGTCGTTGCTCAAGCTCACGATACATCCAGGGGACGAAAAGGAAATACTTAGCGCGGGTTTGGATGGTACTCGTTCCTGGGAACAGAAGGTCTGCAAATGCATCACGGATACGCCCGATACCGAGTTCATCACGCGTATCACGCTCAGAGAATTGCGAGATGATGTCGAGAGTTCGTTCACGCTCGGATTCAGAGTATGCAAGCCAGGAGAAAGACGACATTCGTGCTGTGGGCCAGCTATTGTGGTCGGACTGACTAAATCTATCGGGTTATTCATCCGATCACGTCTATTTGTTCTGCAGTGATGTCTGGATAGATTTCACGCAAGGAAAGTAACTCGAAGAAAATAGTGTCGGCCACGACTGAGATTTATTTGTCTTTCCTAGGAACACAAGGGCATGGACGAACTGACGCCCTCAGATATAATCCACGGTACAATCACCCGGATCTCAAACAGTGGCAACGGAATTCTTGACTATGGTTCTGGTGAAATCACGATCGGGCCAGTCAATCCAGATGCTGTTGGTATGGCGGTCGACGCGGTCGTCTACGACGAAAATCATGCGTTGTGTCTAACAGCGGGGGCTCGAACCGAATATTACGATAACACAATGCGCGCCCAAACTGGCCAGCTTGTCGATAACCCTCCAGAAGGGTGTCCTGGTATTGGGGACACTGTAGAGGCTACAATTGAAGGGAGAAATTCAGCTGGCCACGGTCCTGCAACGTATCGAGGCTTCCCTGTTCGAGTCCAAAATATACCAGAAGATACTCGTCCAGGAGAAACCATTCCGGTCAAAATAGTACGGGTAGAGCCATCGAGACTAGTTGCGACTGGACTTGTTTCACTCTCGCTTCGCAATCGGCTGCCAGAAATTGGCGAAACGTTCAGTGCCCCGGTTTCTCGACGAACCCAGAGTGGGAACGGGCTCATCGAGTCGTTCATTGGGCATTCCCTCAATATTGGTCCCGTTCGAGATAGTGCTCTCGGAGAACAGATTGAGGCGGTGTTACTTGACGATCAATTCGCCTACTGTCTCTCTACGGATCTCGTTAGCGACAACTACCAAGAAGCAATGGAGTCAAGAGTTACTGACGAAGCACTCGCTCGGTCAGCAAAGCTCCAGGATCACCTTGGGACGGGAGGAGAACCGATGTCGAGGTCTTCCTCCAGAATCCTCCGACCGGTACAACGTCGGAGTTCGACATTCAGCAAACGAGTGAGAGAAGCGTATAACCATGCTTGTGCCGTGTGCGGCCAGCGATGGCAAGATGAGAGCGGCTATTTCGAGGTTGAAGCTGCTCATATATATCCCGTATCCGGTGTCGACGATGACGATTCTCTTGAAGGCGGACCAGATGCAGTTCAAAACGGGTTGGCGCTTTGTCGTACGCACCACTGGGCCTTCGATCATGGTTGGTTCACTATTGACGACGATTACACGATTTGTGTCAGAGACGATCCCTCGTTAGATGGGTATGAGGCGATCGCTCCCTATGAAGGAGAACAACTACATCTCCCAGCAGATCGTTCCCAATGGCCAGCTCGGCACTACCTTACATTTCACCGAGACCACGTATGGACCGGATAGATCAGGGTAGTCGTGAGCGAGAACGGATTGAGGAAGATTATGGCTGAACTGTCGTAGGGGTGGGACTACAGCTATCGAATGACTACCTACAAACGACCTGGCGTCGACGCTATTCAGACTCAGGCTGAAACAACTGCTTCGTCCGCTCCCACACAGAGACTGACTCGTTTTCCTCATCATCCAAACTGATCTGATCCGCAACTTTGGCTTCAAGCCGTTCGACTTCTGCTTCAAGAGCGGCAATTTGCTCGTCTTTCTTGTCAAGTGTTGCTTCGAGTTCTTCAACACGGTCAGTCAGCAACCGGTTCTTCTCAGTCACATATGCTTGAGTACGCTCAGACCCGCCATTCCCAGCGTCGGCAGACGATCCACCGGCAGTTGTCGAGGACTGCGCTGACTCCTCCCCGGACTCTGGATCGTAGAACTCCGTCGCGTTCGCTCTCGCCCGTTCGATTGTCTTCTCGCCATAGGTCGACCCATCAGCGTAGTGAACCTCATCCCACTTCTCGCGCATCAACCCTGACTGTCGGAAGAGCTGGTCCATCCGGACGACGTCGCCACCAGTCCAGAACGCCAGCAGGAAGCACAGCGCCATATCTGCCTCCGAGTGACTATCGTACGAGTGCGTGTTGCCGCGCCACAGCCGTTCGAACTTCTCCCCGTTCGAGGCGTTCCGTGCCTTTGCAAGGAGCTCTGTGTCGTCAAGGTCGACGTCCGTCGACGGTGTCTCACCTGTCCTGGTTGGCTGTGTTGCCGTCTGCTGTGCTTTTGGCGACGACTCCTGGACGTACTCCCGATGGATCGCTGTCAGGGCGTCTTGCCGAGTCGCGACGCGTCGCGGCGTCACGTCGACATGGTCGCCCGTGACCGTGAAGAACCGCGCCGAGTCGTACATCTCGACGCTACCCTTTCGATTTCGCCCCTCTGGGAGATCACCCTTGATGAGTACATGGAAGCCAGTCCCCGACGGCGATACCTCCGTATAGGAATCAAGTCGGGTGACGATGTCTCGAGCGTCGTCGTCGACGGTGTTCGTCCCTGGGTCGCGACAGTCATCCAGGTCAATCCCGACGATTGGATCGTCATTGGTGAACACGAATCCGAGGCCATCAACATCGGCAGTCGCGGTGTATGCAGTTGCTGTCTCGAATTCCGTCCACGTCCCTTCGTCCGTTGCCGAGGCGAACTCGCCACTCCTCGGTGTGATCGGAACTTTCGTCGGCTTCCCATCTCGCTCGACCTCCCGCCAACAGATCCACTGGTCGTACTCGACGAGCGTTTTTGGTATCTCAGTCTGGTCGATGACAATGTTCTCATTCATGGCTTGTCTCCTACCCGGACCCCTGGTCCACTCTCTTTCAGCCTTTTGATAAACCCGCTCTGCGGGATGCGCTGTGTCGCAACTTCTTCTCCAACGGCCACCCCCCACTCTATACTAGTTGGTTTTCCTCGACCGGACCTCATAGACGGCGGCGCAGTCATGCGGTTATACCCTAGACGGGTATTGCCGTCCGGCGATTCCGGCCTGAATCCCCATACCTCCTGATCCAGGTTCAAGATAAAATCGCATGACTGCGTAGGAGTGAGGCGTCCCGTCCAAGGACGTGTTTCTGACTTGCGTTGGTGAGGATGTCGGGTGAGTAACCCTAGACAGGTTCTGTCCACCCTAGACGGGCTACGCCGTCTGCGACTTTTCTGGGATATTCGCGCTTCAGAGTACCCTCCCTTAGACGCCTGTGTCCAGAGTCTGCCTGTCCCCCTAGACGGACACTTCCGTCCGGCGATTTCGTCTACAACCCGATACTGAACAAAATATTGATGCATGTTCATTCGAGGAGTTCACACCCAGACTCAGAGAGTTCAATGTCGGTGTAACAGTACGTCCGTTCCCCATTATTGCTGACACGTTTGTCACCACAATCGACATGTTCGCGTAGGCGCTTCGAGAACGAACTCTTCTCAGGGACGTCCCCGCCATGCTGGATCGACCAGATGGTGAACGCTTTGTAGATCCGGTCTTTCGGTGTGACAGCATCAGGATCTTCACGGAGGTATCTAGTGACGAAGGCCGACAGCAGCTCCTCGGGGTCTTCAGGATCGAATTGAAGAGGAGAATCCCCTTCAGTAGGTCTGTCGGCAACCTTCGGGGAGGTATTCTCACTGGAATCGCCACTTGCGATACTCTCAGCGCCGTCTCGTTCAATTGAATCAGCCTGGTCTGGCGTGCCTTCAGTCTGATCATCACGAGACGTCGCGAGGAGTGGAGAGTCCATGAGGAGAGTCGATAAGGGAGATGTGGACTCTGCCGAATCATAGACCACGGCTTCCCCGTCGGAAGCAAGAATCACGATGCGGTAGGTATCACGCCCATAGTCCGGCACTGGGAGTTCGTTCTCGGGGATGAACGGCTTCTTAATCGTGACCCACTCGGCGTCGAAGGCAGCTTTCGAGTCGTATGTATGTCGGGTGCCATCGGCAGTGACGACGTACTTGTTGGCCTCTGCATCGTACGTGTAGACTCCCGGCACGTTGTGTTCGGTGGCCGATGCCTCTCCGAGGATTCGTCCCTGCTCGATGCCTGCACTATCGACGAGGATGATATCCTCCTCTCCTCGTCGCCAGATCGTCCGTCGAGAGTCGCCTTCACCAGTAACGGGGCGAACGGCAGGGAATCGTTCACCTGTCGAGACCCGCCGAACGTGGAGCGGTTCGTCGTATGTGTAGAGCTGTGTTTCCCCGTTCGAGAGCTGTTTGACTGGGGGATGGAGGATTCCCTCAATGCGTTCAGCCCAATACGTCTCCGTCTCACCAGGGCGAACAACAAACAACGGAATCGAGTCCTCGTCCTGTGCTTTTTTCAGGTTGGTGAGTACCTTGATCGGGTTCTCTGGTGTGGTCGTCTCGACCTCGATGGCGAACTCGTTATCGAGCTCGGGGTGAGTCGCTCGTGCATCGGGCTGCTCACTCCCATCCTGTGTGATGAGTTCGACGGTGAACCCAGCCGTCGTGAGTGCCTCCTCAATCTCGAGAATCCCATCGTCATGGGCTTGCCCACCGGCGGCTTGGACATCACCTAGCTCCGGTGTCACGGCCTCCTCACCCGCCTCAGTCAACCGAACGACCAACGTGTTCGACTCAGCGTCGATATCCACCGTCAGCAACTGCGAGTGCTCGCGGACGTCGGCGAGTGTCTCGTAGTCCGGTACCCCTCCATCGATGCCTGCCTCACCAGCAACGTCGGCAAACACTCGTTGGAGTTCAGTATCTACAGCCTCGACAGGTACCCAGTCGTTCTCTTCGCGGACGCCCTCGCGGAGTTGGAGGGCCCGAATCACATGTGCAAGCGCTTCGTCGAGATCGCCATCAGCGGCACCAAGTCGATTCCGAAGTTCTTCCGGGACAGCATCCGCTGGCGATGCGTTCCCATCCTCGACACCGTACACGTCACGAGTTCGAGACCGCACCACCTCAAGCGACTCTTGAAATCGCGCATCTTCAGCATCGCTTAACGGAGCGTCACTCGCGGGGTGCCCGGCGGGAACGGGTGGGGCTTGGACATAGAACGGATTCGGGTCAGGTGCACTGAACTGGGGGCTGGGGACGTCGACCAACCACTCGTCGTTCGCGAGCGAGTTCACCCGGTTTCGGAAATCCACACGGTCCATGTCCTCGTGGGCTAATGCCCCGGCGAGTTCGTCGTCCACGTGGATGTTTCCGATGAGTTTCGTCCCCGTATTCCGAAGCGTGTTCAGGTACGTCTCTCGGTCGCCGGATTCGAGAATCTGTTCCGGGAACTGTGTCGCCAGTTCGAGCGAGACATCGAACTCGCGGCCACGGGAGAGCAATTCGCTGATCGTGTCCGTTGCGACGACTGAGGCGGCCTCGTCGATCAAGACGTTGATCACGTAGTTGTCGGGCTTGCCAGCCGAATCATCGCGATGCGACTCTCGAACAGCATCGTAGAGGCTCGTGAGAAGGGCCCCTGTGAGGACGGTCGCCGGATCGTCTCTAAGGCGCCCAAGGTCGAAGATGATCACCTGCTGCTCGTGGATGCGGTCTCGGAAGTCGAAATTCGAGGTCGTGTTGTCGAACAGCCGACGGAGGCGGACGTCTTCGGTGATGTACTCCATTCGGGTATCGAGGCCACCCATGATCGTCGAGAACGTCTGAGCGTCGCGATTGAGCAAGTGGTCGAAGGTCTGGCGGGCTTCCGGGTCACTCGATTGCGGGACGCGATCGGGATTTCGGTTCGGCGGGCCGGCCTGCCAGACCTGATGGACGACATGACGCAGTTGGGCATGGCTGAATGCATCGACGCTCTCGCGATACCGGCCATTCTCGAGGCCGTGCTCGGCATCGTACATCGTCTTCACGAGGTGCTTGATCAGGGTCGGTGCGACGCTCGCTCGCTCGTATTTCTCCGTGCCCATCGCGAGTTTGAGCACTTCCTCGTAGTGGTCGGCTTTGTGCTGGGACGCGGTCACGCGGTCGAAATCATCGTACTCGAGCGTTGGCGCAATATCGAAGAACGCGAGGCCCGGTAACACCTCGTGGACCGGGAAGTACAGGACGTTCTCCTGGAAGTCGTCGAACCCAAAGCGGGCAGCATGAGCCCGCATGTAGTTCGTAGCGAACCCCCCACCCTTCGAGTCGAGTATGATAACCGGACCACTCGTGTCATCGTACGCAGAAAGTGCATCGTTAGTGAGGCCGATCGTTTTCCCATGACCCGGTGGGGCACACCGGAGGATATGCCGTTTCTGTAGACTCGGTGGAAGCTGGACTGGTTTAGAATGGGGTTGCCCATTCGACCCTAGCGCAGGACCGAGAGTTATCCCACTATCGAACTGTTGCAGTCGCTCAGCCGGCGGTTCCGGTGGTGGCGTCCGACTCTGCTGCTTCGCTCGAGTACCACGTGCCCCCACCCTCGAGAGCGTCTCTCCCGATGGAACGGTAATGAGATTCGCCAACTCTTCGGCGTTCAGTACGAGGTCAAACCGTGTCTTTCCTCTCCCAGTCACGAGTTCGCGATCCAAGAGTCGCTCAAGAGCGGCGCGAGCGTACTGTTCACTCGCTGTCTGGCGAAAGCCACTGGCTTGGAGGCGGTGTCCCTCGAAGCCGTAGAACCGGCCATCGAGGGTATCGAGAGCGGTTGCGAGAGCATCAAGTCGCGAGTCAAGCTGCGTTTCGGCGGTCTCGTCCCGTGGACATGCGACTGCCCGTACGTTGACGGTGAACGTTCGCTTTGGTTTCTTCGCCTGCACACACTCCAGTCGAGCCTCGTCCTGCCCACTTAGGTTGGGTTCGTCGGGCGTAACGGGGTCAAAGAAATCACGGGCTTTCCCGTACAGTGTATCCAATCCGTGTTTGATGTCGTGCTCGCGCTGCCAGGCCTCGGCTGACCAGTCGGGCTTGCGCTGGAAGACGACCTGAAACGCCATCGGAGAGTCAGCCTCGACGAGCGTGTCGATCACAGCAGCTAGCGGAACCCGTGTCTCCGTGTCGTCACTGATGACGGCGGTGTCAACATGGTCTGTGAAGGGCGTGATTGTCGTCATCCAATCGAGCTTGCGCTCAGCGACACCATGCCAGCGCACACCCATCGGGACGACCTCCTCTACAGAAGGGCGAGCGAGGATTTGACCGTCATCGGTCAGCGTCGGTTGTGTCAACACCATCGGGTCGTCGACAGATCGAACTCGGTCGACTCTCAGCACTCCGTCGCCGTACTCCATCGTTGCGTGACTGGAACCTGTGGCGTCAGAAGTGGTCTGCGTACCACCATCCTCCAGAACTGCACGCTCGCTCTCGACTGGGCGTAAATCATCCTCGGTTGGCTCAAAGTGGAGCTGTCCGTCGGCGAGACGGTCGATGAACTCCTCACATGAATACGCAACTGGGGGAATGAGCTTCGTCGCGAGGTCCAGTTCAGTGCGGTCGATGTCGAACGTCGTGGGGTAAATCGACCGGAGCCGATCTTCGAGCGCATCAAGATCGCCGTCCGTCCCGTAGTAGAACTCGACTGGTGCATCCGTGCCCTCGCTTACAGCCAAGAACTCGAATCGGGGCGGGTACGAACTCGTTCCCGGGAGGAATCGTGCGAGCCCGCTCGGCTGCGATTCCACCGTGAGTTTGTGGAGACTCGCGAGTGCGTGTGCGATATCACCCACGTGCAGTGGCTGTGAGGACGGTCGGACGCGGAGATAGTCGCGGGGTTCACTCATGCATACACCTCCGAATCAGGTGCTCCGTCAGGCTCCGAATCGTCCTCGGGAGGATCGACAATCTCCATCTCTTCGGGGAGTGCGGTCACCTTTACCGGGTATCGCCCCTTGTCCTCGACACAGACCAGTGCGTGACTGTAGCCTCGCTCTCGCGTCCCTGGTTTCGCACTCCGGAGGAACTCCGCCTCACGAGCGGTCAACCCCAGCTTCTTCCGATGGGCCTCTGAGAGTCCTGGGAGCCGCTGGAGAATCTTGATCGAGGACTCATTGGCGAGGACTTCGGCCTTCTCGTGGACGAAGAAATCGCTCATCTCCTGTGTGACGAGGTGGACGCTCAGATCGTGATGCCGGGAGTGACGGTAGGCTCGTTCCAGCCAGTCGAGTGAGCCCTCACTCTGCATGAGGTAGTGCGCCTCGTCGATTGCCAGAATCACCCGCTTGTCCGTCTGCTTGGCCCGCTCGTAGACTGTATCGAACAACAGTTGCAACATCAACGCAATCTCACGGTCAGCTTCGCCTTGCTGGAGATCGAGATAGGTGACCTTCTCGCCCTCTAGGCTAATCTCGGATTGGCCAGCGAGGTTCGCGAACTCACCATCACCCGTAAACGGCCGCATCGCGATTCGGAGGTCTGCCGCTCGACCCTCCCAGCGGTCGGCCTCCTTCGACGTGACGTCCGTGAGGTCCGAGGCAGCGTCGTCGATGAACGTGGGCATGTCCTCCGCCATCTCCCCGAGGATAGCGAACACGTCGAGAATCGTCGGACTCTCGTTGCTGTGCGTAGCGGGGTCCTTGTCGATGCCCTGGCGGCGATAGGCTTCGTGAACGGCGTCACTGAGAATGGCATGTTCCTGCTTGTTGAGACCCTCACCAGTGCTGTCGATGTGGGCGAAATACGTCGCGAAGAAACCCATCACGCTGGAGGTCCGCTGCCCGTACGGGTCCAGGTCGCGAGTGGCGTTGAGGACGCGCTGTGGCGTCTGTTCGATTTCGAGCGGGTTGAGCTGCCGTCGCCCCCCAATCACGATGTGCTCGGCGTTGAGTTCGTCTGCGAGGCTTCGAAAGCCCTCCAGCGGATCGACCATGATGAGGATCGTCTCGGGGTCCTTCGCCACTTCACGGAGATTCAACAGCTTCGCCGTGACGGACTTCCCGGAACCGATTTTCGCAGCGGCAAGGATGTTGTAGCCGTTCGGGCGCTGATAGCGGTCGACGATGACTGGCGCATCCGTCGTCGCGTGATAGCCGTAGAGGACGCCTGATTTTTCGATGACGGTGGACGCCGAGAAGGGGAAAAGCGACCCGAGTGCATCGCCAAGCATCGGAGTCGTCGCACTCGGCAACCACTCGCTGACAGCATCCTTCGCGATCGGGCTCGCACTCACGAGTCCATCGGACTGGTCGTAGTCAATAGACCGGACTGTGAGCTGCTGCTTTTCGAGTTCCGTGCGAATACGCTGGCAGCGTTTCTCGACCTGGTCTTTCGTCTCGCCCCGAACCGGGAGGTAAACTGAAGTATCGAAAATCGTCTGCGAGCCATTCGTGAGCTGATCGAGTACCTCCTCGTGCTCCCGGATCCGACGTTCGGTCAGACCAATCGAGGGGTCACCGTTATCCTGTTTGCCGCGACGAACGGTTTCGAGGTCACGAATCGCGTTCTCGACCTCGGTGATTGCCTGATCGGTGCTTCGTGGCGTCGCGTGAATCGAGAGGCCGACGTCAGCGCTCGGATGCGTGGTGATTGCATCAAGATGCCCCGGATTGGCGGTGTCCGGCCATTCGGTAATCAGTAGCGTCTTCACCCAGTGGTCGTTTGATTGGACGGCATCCGATTCGAGTTTCACGCTCGAAGGGGCAACCATTCGCGCGTGGTGCTCGGTGCCGTCTTCGAACGTCTCGGTCTCGTCGTCGACCTCGATATCGGTGAAGCGCTCAAGGAGCGTTTTTACGAGCGGCATGGTTACGCCCTCCCGCTGGCGTCGCCAGCAGTTACGATCGGCACGGAGCGTACCCGGTCGCTCGTTCGACGGTACTGGGTTCGGCGACCGGTCCAAAACTCTTCGATGAGCGTCGCGAGACGGTCCGCTGTGACTACTTCGCAGTCGCACTCATCCAACCCTCGAATCGAACTCCGGACGTCGTTGAGTCGCGTCTCAAGCGTCTCACGTTGCTGCTGTTCAATCTCAACCTCAGACAGGCCAGCACTCTCCGCACCGAGTATTGCGAGCAAACCACCCACATAGGGAAGTGATTCCAACTTCGCAACAGCCCCGCGCTCAGCGAGCTGGACATCGCGAACGCTGACGGGAACGAGGATATGGTACTCGCGGACACTGGTTCCACGCGCTTGGAACTCGGCAGGAAGTCTCGTCTGGTAGACGTCAATGATGTCTTCCAGGGACTCGTTGGCAGTGACGTCGGGATCATCGAGACGGTCGCGGTAGCTTGCAGTAATCTGTTCGGGATCGACTGACCGAGCACTACTGTGAATCTGGATCGGGAATTCCAGGGTGTTGAGGGCGCTCCCGAGTGCGTCGGCGGCTGCGTTCCACTCGTCATGCGTGGCGAGCGCCATGTTCGCTGGTTCAATGCGTACACCGGCAACGAGGTGTCCATCGAACCGCTCCAGCGAATTTGACTCCGGGACGAATCGGGCGACATGCGTAAGGGTCTCAGTCTGTGCCGGGGGTGTTGGGCCAACTGCCGTCTTCGTTTTCTCACGGCGGGTGAACGCAGCGATTCGCTGCAGCCAACGCTGTGGCGTCAGGTGGTTCGGCGTGATGTAGATGATCGCGGCGGTCACGAGGAAGACCCCGATTGCCCCGATCACCCCGCCGAGCATCGCCAACGTCCCGCCGAGGCGGGAAGCCATGGTGACGATGAGCAGTGCGATGATCATCGCTGGGAGGAACAGTTTGAGGTCCTCCAGGCTGTAGTTGATATCGACACCGACGATTTCGTCGGCGGCGCCAAACTCATCGAGGATGCGTCGTTTGGGGTCGCGATTGCGGTTACTCATAGCTGTCGTCTTGGTTGCGTTGTTGTGATGTGGAATCGGTCGCGGTGGTTTGCTGGCGGTGCTGTGGTTCTGGCGGCCACTGGTCGTCCCAGGGCCACACGCGGTCGATGCCGGTTCTGACGTGCTGCATGAGGCGGGCACCCCACGAAGTCCGTCGTTCTGCGTAGCGACGGAGAACGTAGAAGAGACCAACAAGGGGGGCCGTGATGGTAGCGAGATCAAGCATGATCGGCGAAAGAATTGCACTCGTATCGAGCAGCGTGGCTGCTCCGCCGACGAGAGCGACGAAGAGTGCGTAGCGAGCAGCGAATACCCACGGAGCGGGATTCACTGGCTGCCCATCGACGTCGCGGTCCTCGCGAAGCGCGTATCGAAGATAATAGGCGACACCGGCAGCGCCCACCAGCCAGAGAACGAGCGCACCGAACAGCATCCCCGACGGGAAGACGTCGTGCCTCACTAGGACCCAGTCAAGGGCCCCGAAGAGGCCCCCAATGGCGAAACCGGCGACGAACTGCCAGCGTGGGCGGGCGTAGCTGATTTCAGGTGTGTCGCCTCGTCGACGCTGATCGCGAAAGAGTTCCCGCTCGTACGCACGCTCTTGTTCGAAGACGTGAACGAGATAGCCAATGCCGAGAGCGGCCAAACCTATTCCTGGGAAAGTAAACAGTACCACAGTGGCAGACTCGTACAATTCAAATGTAGCCTGAGTCCACGATAGACCGGCCTGGGGTGAGACGAATAACGTGCCAATGAGTCCGGCGAACGTGCTACCCAGTGCGATTAATATTCCAACCAGGATTGCAGCGACAACAGCTCGTCGAAGAACAATTAGTCGCCCAGTGTGGGCGAACAACCGAATTCTTTCTTTGGTATCTCGGAGTGTCGCTTTTCCAGAAAGGAGAAACAATCCATTGGATTCATTCTTGAGGCGATTCGCCTGCCGGACGTTCCGTTCAACAACCCGCTCGTCTTCCCATTCTAAACAGTCGAAACAGACTGTAAAGTGGTTCTCGACGCGGTCTTCTTCCCGCTGGTCAGGTTTCAGAGGGTGCATCATGTAATTAACACGCCCTCTGGGATGGGTGACTGCACCACAGACTTGGCAATTGAAATTGTCGCGCTGACCTACTCGGTCGACCAGCCGGTCATCATTCCCTAAATTCGATTCGTCAAGAAGAGGGAGATCAGTCCTGATTCGGGTTGTTAATCTTTTAAATACTGTCCGAATACGTCCAGATGACGAAGAGGCTGATAGGGACATGGAGTTGGGAGCACCTTGTTGTGCTAAGTTACGATTTCCGCTCGTTCCCTCGGAACAGCGACGGTGCCATACCTGATTGACTTCTTTCTGAAGCTGTTCTTCGTCTTTTTGCAGACAATCGTGGCAAACTGTGACAAGATTCTCGACGCGATAGTTGTCCGAGTGAACAGGGACGGCTGCAAGACCGTGCTCTGTTTTTGGATATCCAACGGTTCCACAGAGCTGACAAATGTGATGATCTCGCTGAAGCGCCGAATCGCGAGCCGCCTGATAGTCCTGTTCGTCTGTCATCGGTTGCGGGTACTCTCGACGGTGTTGATGCTGTCCTGATGCTGCCGTTCATACCGTGCTCGGCGGTACTCACCATCCTGTACTACATCCCGTACATCGTAGGCCTCGTCATTCGCCTCATCATAGGCGAGAACCGGCTCTTCAGCCTTCTTCGCTGCAATCGTGTTGAATCCGCCTTCATCGAGCAACCATCCAGAATTAGATGGACCTTGGCTAAGTGTCCTGAATTCGCCTCGACCATCGAAGTATCCGGCATCGTATCGGTCTTGATCCAGCTCTGTTCGAGCAGTCGCCTGCTTGAACTCGACATCGGCCGGAACACTCTCAGCGTACGCTTGCGCTGAGCGGTCAGTGACTCGTTCCCAGTCGGCCGAATTCCCAGAACCACTCGTGGAGCTGGCTGACGCCGAATTCGTCGAGGTAGACTGCCCACCAGCGGAATAGGTACCACCGGCCCCGTTGAACGCCGGAGCTGGCGGACTACGTCCACCGGGACTCGACGAGCCTCCAGTACCAATCGACCCGGCGATGGATGCCCCGTCAGATCCGTTGAGAGACCCACCGAAACCACCTCCGTTGTCACGAGAGAACGGTGATCCCTCGAGTGGGTCGACCGTCCGGCCAACGCCAGCATTCCGCGTAGGACCGCTCGATGACGACCCACCAAGACTCGGGCGCTGGAGGCGACCACGGAGTCCCTTGGCTCCTCGGGACACGTTCATCGCCGTGGCCGCACCGAGGGCGCCCGCCGCGAACATGGTTAATGGTCGCATCTTCCGCGCCCCAAGGAATAAGAATAAGGGCGAGATGAGCGCCGTGAACCACATCACCAACAAGAGGATGATGTACGTCGGGACGCCCGCGATCGAGGCGATCGGTCCGCTCAGCGAGCCACGAATCGCATTCAACACTGGGTAACCCGCTCCGAGGATGATCGCCGTCGGAACGGGCATGAACGCTGCCGGTGCGAACAGCGACCGCAGGAATTCGCCCTTCTGGGCAAACCACTTGAAGATCCAGAAGTCGGGCATCGAGATCGCGATGAATAGCGGGTACGCTGGCATCAACACGAACGGGGCGAGGAACGACAGGCCGAACACGAGCAACACGAGCACGAACAGAACGCCCGACGAGAGGTACAGCACGAGTGCGGTGATACCTGCGCCGACGGCGGCCTCTGCGAGTGACTCGAAGCCCGTGATGATCTGCTCGCCACTCGGCGCGAACGTGACGGCGATGCCCAACGTGAGATGAAGGATGAGCGCACACCAGATCCAGGAGGCCAGGATGCGGAACAGTGTGAACCAGCCCTCCAGCATCTTCTTCCGCGACTGCATTACCGGGGCCATTCGCGACGGCAGGAACGCAGTGAGCCGCATGATGAGCATCATGAACGCCCAGATTGCGATTCCCGCGGGCAAGCCGACAGTCAACCAGAGGTCGTACACTGCGCCCATCGGCGGGTTGGTCGGTCGCTGAACGAGCTCCATCTCGCCATTCTGAAGCGGGACGGGCCGACTCACCAGTATCTCGACGAACGTCTCAGCGCCGTTCTGAAGCTTGGTGAGCACCGAATCGGCAAGCCCGTTGATGAACCCGCCGATGACCGTACCGAATCCCTTGTGGATGCCAGTACAGACCGCGCCCTCAACGGATCCCATCCCAGCGCAGGGACCGCTCGCGTTCCGCGTGCCATTCGGTGGGGCGGACGCGTTGGAGCTGGTCGTACTATTCTCATCGTCTTCACTCGCGTTGGCGAGCGTCGCGGAGGCGCTACTCGTGGTCGTAGTGTTGCCTGTGGTGTTCCCGCCCGCCGTCGTTGTCTCGTTGCCAGGTGCTGCCTGAACGAGGGGCAGAGCACTGGCTCCGAGAAGAAGTGCGAGCACGAGTCCGACGACGAGTGGCGCCTTGTTCATCGTATGGTGAGTGGGGAGGTGGTCAATCGTTACGTGGCCCGTTTTCGAGGGTTAGAAGAACGGGACAATGTCCACGCAGTTGGCCAGCCCCACACCCGTGAATCCAATGAACATCTGCATGATCAGGGCGAATAGCGGCGTCGTGACTGATGCAAACGCCGCCCGATTACGCCAGTTTTTGATCGCTTGTACTGCCTGGGGGTCTTTCGGGAACCCCGCTGCGTTGTGCAGGACGTACGAGAGAATTGCGCCGCCGATCATCAGAATCCCGACGACGAGCGGGGCAGCTTGGTTGATCGTATTTGCGAGCGGTGTTCCACAGATACCACTCCCAACTGGTTCACTCGACTGCGCAGCGACGGGGGCGACCATCCCGAGAAACACTACGAAGGCCGTCAGGAGAGACGTCTGTGCATAGCCCACTACTCGACTCGTCTGCGAATCGGTGGCGACAGCGACGGCCCCGAGCGTTAGTGTGATCTGCTCACAGCAGGTGTCGATACAACTGGTTGACGACGCCTCAGTGGGGTTCGAGGGCATCGCACCACACAACGTGCGAGACGGTAACAGGCGTAGTGGCGGTATTGTTCGTCCCCCAGCTTTCTGACACGAATTATATCGTGTATCGGATTAGCTGTCACGTTCAAAGAACTGGCTCAGCGCCTTGCGCTCGGCGACGCGAAGATGTTTGTTCAGTGTTGACTGGGCGATATCGAGCCCATCAGCGAGTTCTTCGCCCGTCGTCTCACGCGGCGTCTCGAAGTACCCTGAATAGTAGGCTGTTTCCAGCACCTCGCGCTGGCGATCGGTCATTTTGAGCGCAGCCTCTAACTCCGCGAGAGTCTGTGTTGACTGTCGCTCATCGCGTCGAGCGACCAGATCGGCTGTTGGACACACTTGCTCAAAGGCCTCCGCAAGAAGACGAACATCACCCTCCGGCGGCAATTCGACGATAAGCCTCCCCGTCTGCTCCGTTTCCGGACGACAATCTGCAGTCGAGGCTCGAACGACAGCACCGCGATCATAGAAGAGCGACCCGAACCAGTCCTCCGAGAGCGTGAGTTCGATGAAGCAACTAGGTTGAGTTTCATCGGCTGCCAGGACCCGACTCTCGAGAACCGCAGAGACATCGGAGACAAACGTTTCGATCTCTTCGGGGGACGTCCCCCCAATCGAATAGAGAGCGCTGTACGCACCGTCCTCACAGGTCGTCGCACGGTCGAGCGTGACGTCACTATCGGTGTTTGCAGCCAGCCGGTAAAACAGAGGAAAAGTGGATGCATCGGACGATGATTCGGCTGTGGTTGTCGGTGTAAGATTGAATTCAAGCTCCGTCATCCCTTCAGAGATGAGCGCCTCCCGTCGCTTGATCGCCGTCATCGCGTAGCCAATCGTCTCGCCGAGCTGGGCGAGGATTTCTTGCTCCTGGTCGTCGAACGCATGCGGCTGAACAGCATCGATCGTCAACACACCGTGAGTCGTGCCACTGTAGGTGAGCGGGACCGCACACGTTGCCTGATAGCCGCGGGTGAGTAGTTCCTGACACCAGTTTGGATACTCGTCGTCACTGTCAGGGCGGTCAGCAAGGCACTGATGCGCATAAACCTCTCCCGTGTGAAAAGCGGTACTCGCAGGATGAGTTGAGACGGTTTCAGCAACGCGAATGTCGAGATTCGTCAGATAGCTTGCGGTCTCCTCCTCGCCCGTGTGTGCCCACGTTCGGGGTGTGACGGTCTCGGTGACGATTGCGGGTTCGCTAATCCAAGCAAAGGCGTAGGGATCAACTGCTGTCAGTCGATCACAGACAGCCTGTTCGACGCCACTACGCGTGGGTTCCTCGAGGATTGCCTGCTCGATCTCCCGCATAACCGTCTGGAGACGCGTCAGATGCTGGACCTCACGTCGGTGTTCTTGGAGCTGCTGTGTTTGGTCGATTCGATCGAAGGCTGATTCGACGTACGTGGCGAGCAGTTCGGCGAACTCGATATCCTCGTCCGTGAAGGCATCCTGTTCTGGAAGTCCGATGATCATTACCCCGTGGTCGCCGAGCGGGAGGAGAATCTCACTCCGAATCGGTGTTTCAGTATTGTAGACATCGTCTTGTGTCGTGACGTCTCCCATGTAGACCGGCTCACCCTCGGCGAAGACACGCCACGCAATACTGGGTGTGCCTGTCTCGGAGAACGATGGGAGCCCATCGAACAGCTCGGTCGCTTCGGTTGTGCCTGCCGCTGGCTGCAGTGATCCGGAGGACTCTTCGTAGAGATGAATCCCCATGATAGGGAAGGCGAGTACCTCCCGAGCTGCGTCGACAGCGATGTGACTCATCTCGGATTTCGTCGTCACCTCAAAGAGCTGGTGTGTCGTCTCGCGGAGCGTGGCGAGCACTTGTTCACGCTGTGGTGCCCCTGACCCCCCGTCCGTGGACACAGACGTCAACGATGTACTGTGCTGCTGCTGGAGTACCTGATATCGAGTTTTGACAGCAGTTTTGATACGGTGTGCAAGACGTCTCGTTTGGTCGGGCCCATCCTTACGGAGATATGCAGTGACGTCTGCATCGATTGCGCGTTCCGCGAGAGCCGCTGACGACCCAGTGAAGAGCAAGAACGGGAGATGGGGATAGTCGTGTCGAACCGCTTCGAGGATATCGAGACCAGTGAGCTCCGTATTCGGGAGGTCGTACTCACTCACGATACAGTCAAGGTGTGCGACGGTGGTTGAGTCGATGAGCTCGTCGGGAGCGGGAAGCATCACCGAGAGGTCGTCCTGGTTGTCGAGGGTAGCCGCGATTTGCTCGGCGAATCCCGAGCCGTCGAGGTATGCGATTTGGATTGGAGTTGCCTGTTCGGGGAACGAAAAGCTGGAACCTCCGCCAGTATTAGTATTTCCGTTGGGGTGGGTCTGCCAAGCCGTCTGAAGGGTATTTTGGGTCTCGAGGTGGTCAGACGTCGTGTAGTGAGGCTCCGACGAGGGATCGTCAGGCGGGGACATGTGTTGAGGGAGTGGTTGAATGCGCCGAGATTGTGTTACGAAGTGGTCAATTCCGGAACAATCATTGCATCCGTGTGTTTGTGTGACATACACCCGTCTTGATGTATAAATCTACGCCCCGAAGACCAGAGAGAAAGTATCGTCGACTGCCGTGTTCCCCCTCATATCCTAGAGAGATGCTCGACGATCAAATAGAGTAGTTATGAAAAGAAGGACAAGACTGAGCTCATGAACCATCTCGTTTTGCCTGAGAGTTAGAGATGAGTGTTAGCCCATAGTTTTCCAATCTTCGTAAGATCTGTACGATACCGATTTCCTTCTGGTGTCCGAATGATGTAGCCCTTTGATTCGAGTTCCCGGACATTGTACTGCACTCGGCTTTGAAACGAAGAGTCATATTCGATCTCCAGAGTCGAAGCTAACTCCGTCGCTAGCTTCGATGTCGACGCAGTCGCACCATGAGCATGCAGAAACTCGAGAATTAGTTCTTCGAACTCACGGAGATCAGCGACAGGTGGTGCGGGAAATTCCACGTGAAGATTGCCATTCATCGGCTCCGCACCTCGCGTTACGCCATAATTCCGAACTTCGTCCATAAGTTCCGAAAGGCGTTCAGCTCGTTTTTCCATTTCTAAATCACCACGTTCTGACAGCCGCTCTTCCAAGAAATCATGCTCGCGTTCAAGTTCCTCAATAAGATCCAGCACCAAGTACTGTCGCGGCGCCACGTAGTACGTATGGAGTTGCTCCCGGAGTTCAGAGGACTCAGCAACGAGCGTACTGGCAGCCGTTGCGAAAGCAAAAGCAACGGTTCGTGGCATCGATGAGATGTTCACATAAACATGGTTCCCCGCATCGAGCTCCTCTAAAAACGAGAGATAGGCGTATTCGAACATCGTCTCATATTCGTAGATATCTTGAATATCAACCTGTTCTTGAGTTGTTGGAATACCCAATATTTTATCGAATGCTTCAGCAAGACGCGCTGCCATTCGTTCCGCAAGTTCACCAGCCTCTGAGTTGTCATCCTTCGGTGAAGAATGCAATAAAATAACACGATCAGCGGGGAGATCAGCTCCTTGTGAGATGGGTTGAATGAGCCGCTCGAAATCAAACCCGACCGGGATATAATGGACGTGGTCTGTCATGGATTTGCTCTTGTGAATCGAACTAGTTATAGAAGAGTATAGCTGATTTGATTTCAGTAATAGAGCGTCTTTGTGAAGAAAATTGCTAGTAGAGGGCATCACGAGTGGTTTTGCGCGAAATGCTTATGTAGTCTCAAAAGAGAGTCATAACCGGTGCCATCGGAAAAACGCAAGCACCGACGACGTGTACCATGACTGAGGCCGACGAGTCTTCCCGATCTACGTACAGACATCATGCGAGTGAGAGAACCGTTCCAACCGGTATGCTCGCTCGCATTGAGCGTGACCCTTTACACGAACAGATTTTCAGCGATCCATCTGTTTCCAATGGAGTTGTGCTCGATTTTCCAGACATACTCAAATTGGCAGACGCAGGGATTGCTGCCAAAGAGTACCTATCACCGGAGATTCCTCTCGCTTCCACGACAACCGTTCACGATAGCTTCCTGCACGATCTTCACCTGACACAGGAAGAGAATGCGGTGCGTACTGTCGAGCCCGACTGGCACTTCGCGTTCGACGTACCGACGTACCGAGATGAGGACATGGCCTCAGCACAGCGTGAACAAAACATCGACAACTATCGGAAGGGGGTTTCATGCCTCTACGAGCGACTCAAAGGGACACGAACGACGATCGTACCGTTACTCAAGGCCGTATATCCCGAAGAGATACGAGATTCCTTCGAGGGAATAAAGCACATCTGTGATGGCGTAATTGCGGTATATGTCGGGCAATTCTTTGGCCCCCATGTCGGCAATCGTCACAAAGAAATGGAACGATGGATTTGGCAAATTGATGCAATTTGCAACCCATCGGGTATCATCCTCATCGGTCTTCTCTCACCGCGCTACCTCGCAGCTCTCCCGGGGTCGGTGATTGCAGCTATCGGAAAGCGGTATTGGATGCGCAAAACGGAGTTTCGAACCGCCTCGCTGACTACTACACGTCGTCGCTGTCGAGTACTGCAAAATAGAGTCCAGAAGCGGCTTTCGACGGGCTATACTCAGCAAACTATGTCACAATTCACAGCATCGGAGGTGCACGCAGATGGGTAACACGTATCGAAGCTCGTTTGACTCGGGTAGCGAAACAGACGAGACGGATCACCGTCTCCCGGACGAGCTGCTCGATGATGATCAACAGGAAATCACCGACGTCGAAGCACCAGAGGAGGAAGAAGGAGGCGTCGATCAGGAATTCTCACCGGCAGAACGACAAAATCATCAACACGGTGGTGGAGGTAGTCCGACCGGCGCTGTCGGCCACGGCGCTTCCATAGATGTTGACACTGAGGAAAGCGGTACCGAGGTGGAAGAGGATCATTTAGAAGAGGTGGATGAAGAGAACGCTAATGAGAACACAGAGGAAGAGGAATTACCCGATGCTGGCAAAAACGAATCGGGGCTGCTCAGTCCAGTCATCGAGGGTGTACTTGAACTCGCTCGCGGCCAGACCACACTCGATACATCCGGTCGAGGGATTCCAGGATCGAAACTCAAGTCGTGGTCAAAGTCAGGACCAAGGCGTACACCGAAAGAAACGTGCGACCGCCTTCGTCGGACTCTGAACACAAGCGAGGAGCTCACTGAACGCGCTGGTGTCGAATATCGCGTATACCTCCAAGGGTCGTACAAGAACCACACAAACATCCACGGTGACAGCGACGTCGACATCGTAATCCAGCTGACGTCGCCATACCGTGCTGATAGCGACCGCTGGCTCGCAAACGGCGACAACATTGCGAAGAATGGATCACGGGTCGAGTACGGATTTGAGGACTTCAAGGCCGACGTGGTTGCTGCCCTCCGAAAACGCTACGGTCACGATGCCGTCACAGTTGACGACAAGGCAATCAAACTACACGCCAGAGATTCGACACTGCGTATTGATGCAGATATCGTCGTTAGCCAGCGTTATCGGCCTGATAATGGCCCCGAGGCAATGTGGTTCCGCTCATCGTCGAACCGAGCAGTCGTAAACTATCCTGAACGCCATTATCGAAACGGCGCCGAGAAAAACCGCGAGACGGATGGTCGATACCGTGAGACGGTGCGGATGTTCAAGCGCGCTCGTACGTACCTGATTAAGAAAGGTCGGATCTCGAAGGATAACGTACCGTCATACTTCCTTGAGTGCTTGCTCTACAACGTACCGAACAAAGCCTACACCGAGAACCACCAGGAGCGGTACGTTAGCATTGTGAATCACCTCAATAACAACAAAATCAATCTGCAGCAGTTTACCTGCCAAAACGGGCAGCAGGACTTGTTCGGTTCACAGTCGACGCAATGGGATGAGCGCAAGGCAAAGCGATTCATCCGCGAGCTGATCCGGCTGTATCAGAACTGGTACGACTACTAAGGAGGCTTTTAGCGCGATAATGCCGATTCCGGAATCCCAGCTTGAGACGTGGACAAACTACGAAAGCGCCGCAATCACATCTGCAAAAGAGACTCACGAGAAAATCCGTGAAACACTCGCTGACCCAGATTGTATCCTCCAACAGGATGATCGTGAATTTATAACGAAATTACAAGGTTCGTATGCTAATACAACGCTCGTACATGGAAGCGGAGATGTCGACATCCTCGTCAAGCTAACCGAAAGCTACCGACGAGACCTCTCAGGACTCAAAACGACCGAGCGGGAGCGGTATCTGGAGCACCGGACTTCTGCCTCGTACGGCTGGAGCGAGTTCCGTCGCGACGTGATTTCTGTACTTGAAGGAAAATACGGAGCTAACGCGATCACAGAGGGTGAGAAGTGCTTGGAGGTGGAAGCCTCGTCACTCCCCTTGCCAGCAGATGTTGTTGTCTGTCAGCAGTACCGGCAGTACAGAGGGTATCAGTATATCGGCGATGATGACTATGAGGAGGGGATCGTATTCTGGACACAAGATGGTACAGAGATCGTCAATTTCCCTCAGCAGCACATTGACAATGGGGCGACGAAGAACGATTCAACTGATGGCCGTTTCAAGCCGACTGTTCGGATGTTCAAGAACGCGAGGAATAAACTCGCTGACGATGGTGAAATAGACAAGAGTACAGCTCCATCGTACTTCATCGAATGCTTGCTTTACAATATTCCCGCCAGCGAATACACGGCCAATCTCCAAGATCGATTCACTTCGATTCTACTCTATCCTGTTGAGAGCGATTTAGAGCTAAGCGATTACCAGTGTCAAAACGAAATTCAATCACTCTTCGGTACTGAGACGACACAATGGACCCCAGAAGCATTCATTGAATTCTATGCCGCTCTTGTCGATTTGTGGGAAAATTGGTAATCTAAAGGGATACCGATAAATAATCAGATATTATACAAGAAAACATGCATACGTACTCAACTGACAACGAACTTCGCCCGAAGATTCTTGGTGGAATTGGTGTCATTTGTTACATCATCGTCGGTCTTCTGAGCGCTGCAGTTTCTTTCGCGACGCAAAACCTCGCGATTGGTGTTGCGATCGGTGTGCCTTCATGGGGTGTCGTGTTCGCTATTGGGCTGAAACTCTTCGATTCGTGGCTTTGGGATACAGCACCTGTACGTAGACTCCGTCTTGTGAAAGCCCCGAATCTTAGCGGTGAATGGGAAGGTTGGATTGGTACCTTCTATGACGGAGACATAGAGATTCCAGAATATGCGGTTCACGCCGAAAATGATCCAGAGGAAGAGTACACGCGATTGACTGCGACGCTCACCGTTGAACAGACATGGCGGAAAATCGGGATACATCTCAAAACTAAACAATCGTCGTCGGATAGTGAGGGAGCTACGATTCTAACAACAGAGGGGAAGTGGCCAAGTTTGAATTATCAATACGAAAACAATCCTCCTCCAGATACACCCGAAACAATGCAAATGCATCACGGAACAGCGGATCTCGAACTAAAAGAGACACCAGACAAGGATATCCTCGAGGGGATATACTATACTGGTCCAGGTCGCGATAATCACGGTCTGATGTGGTTTAAGCGAGTTGAATGAACAAACAATATGACACCTTGTTCGTTGGTTCAGCTGTACTCGACTTTTCGATAACGCATACTCAAAGCCCAGTATTATCGAAATCGCCATCAACCTCTGCGAGTGCCTCCGTCGCGACATCTCCCAGTTCACCGGCTTCGATATGCGAGTATCGTTCACGGACCATCTCTTCTGAATTGTCGAGATAGCGAGCTGCGACAGTATACCCGAATGCACGAACAAGGACCTCACCCATTCCACGCCTCCCACCGTGCGGTGCGAGGTAGTCGTGCTTTGGATGCTCAATATCGATGTCAGCAGCCGCTGTGAGGCGCTGTAGGAGGGACCGCGCACCATCAGTCGTTAGCGATGGCGGACGAATGTCCTCCTCAAGAAACAGCAGAAGATCACGAGCGTACTCCTCACGGCGGTCGTCGATAGCATCCGGCCGAAGGCCCCTGTCAGCTAGCTCCTCTCGTAGAAGCGTCGCGAGCGTCCGCTGGTCGAACGTTGGGAACACAGGCCATCGGTCCAATGGTGGGTCCATGAGCTTCCAATAGCTGCGTAATGGTGAGATCACCGGGTCAGGAAGACTCGCGGCGTCCCACTGCTGTTTCTTCCGGTAGACATCCATACTCCCGTCCTCGAGGTCAATCTCTTCCCACCGGACGCCACGACGACGCGGGTCGCTCGGATCCCGAAGAAGCTCCCCGACTCGAACAGCAGTGTACGCAAGGACGAATACAAGCGCTCGGTCTCGTGCCGCTTTTAAGGCCGTATACCGCGCTCGTTGTCTATCAAGTGGATCGGCATCATTGGGAAGTGTTGTGAATGCCTCAATGGCGTTACGAGCTTCTTCGTCGACATAGCGCGTCAGCGCGTGACGCTGCTCGGGCGTCCAGGCCTGCTGATCGCCGGGCTTGCGACCGTCGTCTTCGGGGAGTGGCGCTGTCGCGCTCGCCCGCTGGGCGTAATGAGCGTCCAAGTAGCCCTCGTTCACGCACCACCCGCACCACGCAGAGATATAGCGGTAGTAAGTTTGCACGGTGTTCTGCTTGAGTCCTCGATCGCCAGCGAGATAACGAGCGTACTCACGGAACACTTGCTCGTCGAGGTCCTCGAAGGCAGGCTCTCGGTCGACATCGTTGGGGATGATGCCGGTCCAGTCGTCTCGACCGCGGTCGCCGGTGGCCCACTCAGCGAACCGTTCGAGTTCGCGAGCTGCGTTCCGGCGGTAGTTACCACCCACACCGCCACGGCCTTTCCCTTTATCTTGGAGGTATCGATCGAATGAGCTGGCGAGTGAACGGTCGCGAGGTGTGGTGTTCGGGTTACCACCTGGATGTGGATCGAACATCGGTCAGTTACTGGCCTCGGCGCGGTCTGTTTCAGGTGCTAGGAAGTCCCATTCGCGGATAGCAAACCCGATGGTCTGGCTGCGCCGCTGGAGATGTTCCCAGTCGCATGCAACCTCACGTCGACGATTCTCTTCCTCCGGACCGAGACCCTCCTCTGCAAGGGTCGCACGGAGCTGGTTCGGTGACTCGACTCCAAATTCGTCTTTCCAACCTCGAATCTGCGCGTTCATCTCGACAAGTCGATCGGTCAGCTCCTCGACGGTTCGACTGCTGTCACGAAGACGTATCGCTTCTCGCATCGCTTGCTGGCGGTAATCCGGATAGTACGTAGTGTGGGGCCCGCTATCGACTCGGCGGAGGATGGCATCGTCGACGAGGCGATCAAGGACGCGTTTGGTTGGTTCGTGTGACCATCCCGCCTCCGAGGCGATCCAGTTCGCGGTACGGGGTTCGGACAATTGTCGGGCGACCATCCGGACGCGGTCTTCACCCCTTGTCTGACGCTCCTTGAGTCTTGTATCTGGTTTTTCGTCGTGATTGTTCATGTATGGTCCTCCAGATCGAGTCTTAATATAGATTGAGGGAGTTCGTCCTATTTCGAATTCCTCTTTTCGTCTCCAGACATACTGTCATCGAAATTCTGCTGCAGTAATCGCGTTGAGATAGTCCACACTAACGTATCGATATTCAATTCGGCCGCGGAACCCATGTTCTGGGAGGAGTGTTTCAGCAGCTCGCCCGGCTGGCTTGTCAGTCGTTAGGAGAACAACCGAGTCTGCTTGATCGGTGTCGATCAACTGGGCAGCTAGTCCAACGAGTGCCGTGTCCGCCTTCTCGATGAGATCCTCGTTACGGTCGGTTTCATTGGCGATAAATCGGCGGGCCTCGTCCATCACCGTCGAAATGAGCGGATTGGTGTAGTCGAGTTCCTCGGCCACGACGATCCACCCCTCCTCGAACCCATCGGGATAGGGAATGTTGCCGGAGGGGTACTCGTCAGCAGCTGGATCGCCTCCGAGTTCTTCGTAGACACGCTGTGGGATGTGCAATGCGACGTCCGCTTGCTTGAGTGCGCGACGAAGTCGTTGAAACTTCTCTTTGTCCGGGCCACCACACCGAACGAAGACGCCAGTATCGGCGACATAGACGGTCGTCATGCAGCAGTATCAGCGAATTCTTCGGCGACTGGTTCGAGTGCTTGGAGGATGATTTCGGCTTCAAGCGGAGAGAGATCGAGTTCACGCGCCGCAATTCGGCTATTGACCGTGCCGTCGAGGTACTCGTACGCATACGTGAGGGCTACAGCAAGGCCATCAAGGCCGTGGCGCTCGATGTAAACGTCGATATCCTCGTTTTCGCCACGGCGTGCAGTGGCTGCGATAAGTGCTGGCGTAATCGTCTGGGTCTCTCCATTTGTCGAGAGCGTGAGCGAGATAGACTCCGCATCATACTCAAATGGACGTTGATCACGGGTTTTCTCGACGAATCCAGCTGCTTCGAGCTTCTGGACGTAATCGTAGGCAGTACCCTGAGGGATATCGAGCTCGTCGACGATATTGGCGACAGTCACGGGGCCGTTCTGGAACGTGTAGAGATAAATCCGAGCAAGTGCAGGCGTCTCGAGGAGGTCGACGACTGTCTGGAGCTGCCGAATGGGTGGCCGACCCGGTTGTGGTGGTGAATGCGCCATCTCAATTATGAGTTATGGACAATTCGTAATAAGAATTCCGCCGACCGCCATTTCCAACACCCGAACAGGAAGAAAGCGCCATAGAACCAGTCTAAAGGGGGTATTTGCCAGTTACGCTCTGTCTATAGAATATTCTATAGTAAATCCTTTAGCGAAATCGTGGACATAGTATCATGTGGATAAAACTTGACCCGTTACACACCATCGTTGGATACCCTACCCGTCGATTACATCCAGACAGACATTCACACCAAGACTGGTACTGTCAAAGAATAACTGGGGAGGCTGGGCAGCGCGTCCCCATTCCAATAAGGAATAATTCAACACTCCGACTGCTATTGCTTGCAGACCTCAGCGGATTGGTACTGTTCTGGGTTGTGGTGGTCGTACTGAGAGTGATCACACCGCGGTACAGCGTCGTCTCCGACTACATCAGCAGAATTGGTGCCGTCAATGCACCCTACGCTATCGTTCAGAGGGCAAGCTTCGTCGTGTTCAGTTGGAGCGTCCTTACATTCATATTCGGCTTAGCTCGCGGGACACACCTGTACTGATCGATGATGCCACTCACATCATGGGAACTCCAGCAAGTCATATCGTTCGTGAGAAACTTCACAGTGCATTGCTCAGCACGACCGTGCAATCCGTGATCCGGTCGCGTTGTTCAGCTACCAGTCCAGTCCCGATACGGAATCCTTCCTCGCCGTCCGCCTCGATCGTTACCTCTTGGTACGGTGTCGTCAGCACCGTGTCGTCCTCTGTATAGAAGTGCGCGATAGCAAACAGTGTCACGTCGACGCTGTTCTCGTTCCGAATCTCTCCGACTGCAGCATGGTCCCGCTCTCGGTATTCGCATTCGGCGACCTCCAAGCCCCGTAGATCGCCCGTTCGTGGCGGCCTTGAATCGACCTCCCACTCGGCCCGAAGCTCGGGTCGTTCATCGACCTCCTCGGAACACGTCAGCACCACCGGGAGCGCCGGGGCGGAGTAACCTTCCCCGTACTCGATGTTGTAGTCGAACAGGTTCGTCCGGTGTTGGCGCCGTGGCGGACGCGTCTCCCAGCGTGCGCCGGGTAGCAAGGAAAACGCGGAGAACGTCACGGTCCCAATGATTTCCTCGGCCGACTCCGACTGGACGTAGAGTGTGGCCTTCGCCTCGACCGAGCGCCGACCGTCGAGTCGGGGGGGAAGGCACAAATTCGCGACGGGAGCCATCCGGATCTCCGTTGGGGAGTCAGACGTTGTCTCGATCTCGGTTCTGAGGAATGAGACCTCGGACCGGCGAACGTCGGTCTCGAGTGTCGAGTCGAGCACGGCGATCCCGGCGGTTTTCAAACCGGCGCCGATCTTGGCAACGGTCGCCCCCCACGAACGCCAGAAGCGCGGTCGTCGGTTGCGAATTTCGATATCGTCATATCCGACCTCGATCTCGACCTTCCCCCGTCGAGGCCCGTACGTCCGACACCCGATGGCGTATTCCAGTTCGTATGTTCGGAACTGCTCAAGGTGAACATCTCCGTAAAAAATGGAAAATTCGGAGCCGTTGTAAAGCAGATCATCGACGAAGATGTGGTCGATCTCCCCAGGCGCCAGGAAATACGTCTGGATGTCGTGGCGCACGTTCAGGACTGTGTCGACCGCCCGTTCTGAATCCGTGGCTTCATCCGTTTCATCGGGCTTGTCTTCGTTATCTGACCCCTCTCCTTCGGCGGATTCCGTGTCATCCTCATCTACTGGATCAGTGGCGGATGAGGTAACCGTCCATTCCCGTCGACGACGCTGCTCCCCGAAGCCCCAGTCGTCGGCCCTGAGCTCGATGTAGACGTCCTCTGCGTAGCGAAGGCCACGGTTGGCAAGCTTGAACGTCAGCCCGCTATGTATCCCATCGTCGCGGAGGAAGCTATCCCGACCCTCGACCTCGAGCAGGACCCGCGGACGCTGAATAACGAACTTATAGATCGCGATGAGTGCCGTGATCAGGCCAAAAAGCCCGATAACGACCTGTAGAACTGGGGGAATTACCTGCGCCATATCGCTCGAACCATGTTTGAAAGGCCTGTCAATTAGGAATACCGTTTCATCGGCCTGACCAAGGTACATCGGAAATTCGATGCAGTCCGAGATTCGCCTCGACCACAGCGTCCCGATGGGTCCGAACGGTCGCCGTGGAATTCCCGACGACGTCAGCGATTCGGTCTTGCGTGACTGGATACCCTCACTCCTGGCCAGCCAGGTAGATGCAAGCCGCTACGAATCCGGTAGGTTGAATCCCCGTCAAGAGGCCCACGTTCTCACCGGCTTCGGCAAGTTCAAGGGTCCGGCGACGAGTCCCCTTTGGCAGGTTTAGCGTCGACGCGAACCGACACGAATGCGCTGGGCTGCATTGGCTTCGCTGGAAGCCCTAGCTCCCGATTGAGTACCGGGTAACCATTCTCGACGCTGTCGACATCGACTGACGCAACGGTCATGACCTCCCCGATCGTCTGCGGGAGCCCGTTGCATCGACAGGCTGTGTAGACGTTACCCCTGCGGTGGCTTCAATGGAGCGACCGAGAAGCAAGTCATCAGGGGATGCCAGAGTTTGTGCTTGACCGACAGCGGCGGGGTGCTTCAAATTGGTCGTGATTATTGGTGTAATCATGAGCAATACTGATTCTGGGCGTATCAGCTGAATTCACTAGTTTTGAGCCGTGTACTCCTGACATTGACTACTATAAACTGCATAATGATATAGAAATTGTTTGGGTGGCCACCCTCTGATTACTCAGATAGGAAACGTTCCGTCTCCGGCTCTTCGATCTGATAGAATCCCGTCTCGTTATCGTGCTCGATCCATCGGTAGAACTCAAGATCAGTCAGGAAACGGACGCCATCCTTCACGACGAACGTAGGGGTGACGTTCGATACAACGAGGGGACGTACCTCCATTCTGTTCCACGATTCCGGCACATAGCGCTCTTCACGTTTATTATGTTCTAGTTCAAGAGAGGTGAATCGCGAACCGGATGCGAGAGCCTCCCATGCCGCTATCTTTTCGGTGAACGGTTTGCCACTCGCTTTTCGGGCGGAGCCCTCCGGGACCTCTTTGAAGATGCGCCGATTGAACTCCTCGTCCAGTTCTAGGATACCCTTCGCACGGCCCATTCCAGGTGGGGGCATCATGTATTTCATCTCGATGAACAGGAGTTCGCCCTCTCGCTCGACGATTAGGTCGATCTCGTTCTTGTCTCGGCGGGTGATTTCCGCTCCCCGATAGCACTGAAGATCAGACTTTGAGAGGTATTCATGGAAATTACGTTCGTATATCGGTCCCCGCCGTGCCGTCTCCTCAGCGAGGAGTTGATGGCTCGCCTTCTCCTCTCCATTCTTCAGCAAGGGAAATATTTGAAATTTCAAAAGTCGCGCGTATAGGCGAGGGTAGAAGATAGCCGGGAGGAGATGTTCCCTAGACCGTCGGAACCCGTCCCGTGTCACCTCCTGAAGCACACGGAGTTCAAACAACATTGGGTGGGCCTCTGCGTCGTCCTCCCGAACAACAAGGTCCGCGCGAACATCAGGCCAGACAGAGCCGAACGCGGCTTTCCCCGCTCGGTTCACCCGCGCAGGGTCCAACATCGCTACATACCCCGTCTCTTTGATTCCCTCGTGTGCTTCCGGTGGTATCAGACTATCCAGCCGAGCAAGGAACTCCTCAAGCTGGAATACCGTTACAGAGTCGTCAAGGAACGTCTTGTACGTACGATCAGTGAACTCGTCTAGTGATCCGAGGAGTCGGAACTGGATGATAAACTGGTACCACTTCTTAGCGAACTCTTTGGATATCTCAGGGTCGCCGATATCTGCGTCTCGGCCCGCACGCAGGTTATCCTGGACGAAAGAGAAATCCTCGTAGCTCTCTGGTACCATTCCAACCGTGCTCTCAAAACAGCGGTTGAAGCAGAGCCCGTATTCCGAGGTTACCAGGCGATGGGTATTGAAGAACTGTTCCGCTAGGGTTGGAGCGTCAACCTCTCGTATAGCGAGTTTGAGCTGCTCTCGAAGCCATTTTAACTCATGAATCACCGTGTCGTATCCCGATAGAAGTACTCCCAAATCCCCATCAATATCAGCAGGGTCGCTAACGCGCTTCTCCCCGCCGAATTCCTGAGTATAGTACGACTTTAGCAGGTAGCTTGTGTATTGTATATCGGACACAGGGAAGCCGTCCGACGATTCTTTCTGGAACACGTTGGCGATGCTGTTCAGCCGAGTCATTAGAGTAAGCAAGAAATTCGGCTTACTGTAGTCACTAACGAGATCGTAGAGTTCCTCATCGGTGAAGTGGTCCTCCAAGAGATACGATACCTGCGCGTCGACAATGCTGTCCCATTCGACGAACTCTCCAGCACATCGAGCGCAATAGAGTCTCCCGTTATCGGAATCGAAGATGAGAAGCTGGCCGCACTGGGAACAGGGCATACGCGGTTTGAGAGATTCAATTCATCTGTATTAATCTGTCTACAACAGGGTCATTGCTAACCGATGTTTGGTGGAGCAGTGAGAAGGGATGATCAGCCGTCACATAGCCAACGTGTTATGAAAGGTACGCATCATCATTTTCACGGGACTTAGTAGCGTAGTTGCTAAGAGAGTGGCTAGCTATAGGATTACCTAAAGAAATCACAATAGGTGATGCTATAGGAATGTCGATAGTCGGAGTCCCTCTATTTGCATTTATCTTGAGAGCACGAAACAGCGTAGAGCCCGTGGTTCGTTCTTCCTATCCAGCTCATCCGAGATCTGTCTCTACAAGAGAGCCCGACAGTCAGAGCGATTCGGAGTTCATCGGGGATTCATTCTCATAGCGATATGCAGGATAATCATCGGCCTATTTGGACTATAGATATTTGAATAGGAAATTCTATAGAAATTGCTATAGACGAGAGTGAAACACAGTAGCGTGTTGCTGGCAAGAATGCAGCGACCAGAGTTTTCCGAAAAAGTAGTACCACTCATTACATGATGGAGGTGAAGTCCTATAGGAAGAGCTATAGTATATCCAATAGAGCGTTAATTTTCGGGGTGAAGAGAGGACAAACTACATATAGGGAACCCTATAGGCTAATCTAGAGTCCTTTTGTCGCCTGTTTCCGAGCGGCTTCTCTGACCGCTTCGAACTCATCCGGGGCTGCTTCCTGAAATCCAAGGCGTAACGCGAGTCGCAAAATATCGCTCCGATCAACTTCCCCCTCATCAAGATCAAGCTGGCGCTGAAGCGCGTGGCCAACGTCCTCCATCCGGTCTGGATTCGCTTCTAGCGCTCGGATAAACGCGGCCAAGTGACCGTCCCAGACGCTAATTGTTTTCTGCTGTTCACCGGCTTCAATGGCTTCCAGTTCGTCAAGGATATCCTCAACGAGTCCACGTTGTTCTTCTTTGGCAGCCGCTGAATCGATGCGATCGCCATGTGACGTCTGTTCGCGTAGGGCAGCAAGTTCATCATCTTCAGACATGGCCACCGCCTCCTAAGCGAGCAAGAAGGGTTTCCGCAGCGCCCAGATATGCCTCCCGCGCACTCTGGGCAGTCGTCGACGGCTCCTCGAGAGCGAATGCCGTCATGCCGCGCTGAGCGGCGTTGCGAATATCTTGCGAGTATGGAACGTAGTCTGGAGCAATCGCATCGGGGTATTCAGACTGGAATGCAGCAAGGTACTCTTCAGCGAGATTCGTTCGGGTGTCAACCTTGTTCGGGAGTACCAGTGCCAAGTCGATGTCGACGGCGAAGTTGTCAGCAATCTTCCCTAAATCACGGCGCAGTGCATCGGCCTGCTCGGCTTCAAACGGACCCATTTCTACAGGCGTTATAACGTGTCGTGCGGCCCAGAGACCGTTATACGACACATTATTCGTCATTCCCGGGAGATCGACGAGGACGACGTCGTACCCGAGTGGATCGACGTACTCGTCGAGGAAGTGCTCCAAGCGACTGTACCGTTCGCGTGCATCGTCGATGTTGCCGAGTTCGGAGTCTAGCGTGTCAAGACCTGGATGGGCAGGAATGAGGTCTGGGCCTTCGTCGGTCGCGACGACGAGATCTGCGACAGCATCATCGCCAAGCTTCTCGGCGATGGTCCCCCATGCGTCGTCAAAAACCGTGCTGATGTTCGGCCACGCCTCATCGGTGTCGATGCGTTCTCGATACTCACACCAGACCCCGAAGTGCTTTGCCAGATCACCTTGCTTTCCCGCGAGATCGAGAAGGAGCACCTGGTGCTCTAGCTCACTGAGCGCGACGCCAAGATGCGCAACAGTCGTGGTTTTTCCTGTGCCACCTTTGTCGAGAAACGCGGCGGCGCGAAGTGTATCGCTCACTGAAAGTCACCTATAGCGTTTCCTATAGTGGATGCTGTAGTCTTAAATCTACGTCAGACACACGCAGTATCTCAAATATAGGAATATCTATAGAAAAACATA
>NZ_CP100457.1 GCF_024228315.1 Halomarina pelagica | reverse complement strand
AGAACAAATAGAGTAAATTCTATAAATAGTATACTACTTTGGAATAGATTCCGATTTCAGAATACCCACCGACGTGGATCCTCTGTATGGGGTAAGTGAGAAAGTTCGTACCTACTCCGCCCCGGAATCGACGACAGCCCCGTTAAGTCTCTTCCAAACAGTATCGAACGGAGGTAGATTATCGGTCAGGTCGGGGAGCGTTGTTTCCCACTGCCGCCGAATATCCTCCCGCTGATCCACCGGGAGACCCATCGTGAGATCAACGTCAAGGTCATCGTGGTTGCACTTCGCTTTGAAAGCAGGAACGACAGCGTCAAACTCAATATCAACAGATTCGCTCTCCAAGAGCTGATAGAGGTCATAGTAGTCTCTAGCGGCACCACGCTGGAAGATCGCTCGGAGCTTCTCCGCGAAGATCTCTTCGACACTATACGCCTGTAGTTCAAATTCTGGAATATCCTCGTAGGAGTGCGTATGAGAGACTGGATCAAACGCAACGTATTCGTCGACCATCACGTCGAGACTGGTCGTATTGAGGTGGTCGAGCACTGCTCGATACTGGATACGTATGTCGACGTAATGTGTCGGATAGTGTTGCTGTCGAGACTCGTGGTGCTCGCGGATCGTGAACTCGATCCCGGAGCGCTCGGTCACCTTGTTGAGAATATCACGGAGGGCGTCTTCTGATCCTCGATACTGCCCTTCAACGCCGAAATCGAGATCCTCAGAGAACCGCCACGATTGAGGGAAGTACAGTTTGCTCAGTGCGGTCCCGCCTTTGAACAGGAGGTTCTCACCGTAGGTGCTTGTGAAGATCCCCCAGAGAATCCAGGAATTGACGTAGTTCTTCTCAGCGTAGCCCTGGCGGACACCTAACTCACGGGCAAGAACCCGAAGACGATTCTGACTGATCATCAGCGTCAGGACTCCATCGGACCGATCATGGCCGGGTCGACGTTGATCCGAAGGCGATACGCGCTGTCGTAAGGGCCCTGCTCGCTCCGCGTTGGATCGAGCAGCGAGTAGCCGCTCGTAAACGCCTCGACGAGTGTCTCACGCTCCGGGAGGTCGATGGGCAGCTGGTCGGCGAGGTAGACAATCCGCTTGGTTGCTGCCCCGTTGTCGAGCCGCTGGAGGTACTCACCGACGGTCGCCCACGAACATCCCCGCTCGTTCGCAGCGATCATCGCTTTCGCGAGTTCGTGGAGACCACCACAGTACTCTGGGTGGTCGGCACAGTCAACGAGCGTCTTCTCCAAGTCAGCTACGTTCACGGCTGTTCCCTCGATGGAGGTCGGCTCATAGCCGAAGAACTTCCGCTCAGTGACCGTCGTGACGCGATAGGGCACATCGTGAATCTCGCGACTCCGGGCCCGCGTCGGGGTGACAACGTACACAGTCCGTGGAACTTGCTCAGTGAGTCCGTGATGGCTGAGTGCGCTGTAGTAGCCGATGTACATCGGCTCGGCAACGTGCGACGCGATCAGATACTCATGGGTCGTGTAGACGGGTGTCTCACCGGCAGCGAGCGGAATGATGAGATACGTCCCGGGAAGGAGCCGGTCCAGCCACCCCTTCTCGGTAAGACGAGAAGCGGTCTCACGGGCAGTATTGGATGCAACCCCGAGTGTACCGGCGATATCATCGATCGAGATGATCTGGCGACCCGCTGCGGCGAGTCGCGAAAGGAGTTGGCTCTCACGAGTCGAAAGCCCCTGCCGTTTAGTTTGTGTCTTTTGTGTGGCGCTCATAACTGCATTTTCTACGTAGAATATAACACTCAGCAGGTTTCAACGTTGCGGTTTACCCCTATTGGGACAATAGCAGCCGCGCTCTATTCTGCCTCTACGGACCGCTCTGTAGAGATATCTGCGTCAGAAAAGAGAGACAGGAGTGGCTGATTAGCGATTGTCTTACCAAACATTTTAACGCCATTCCCCTTAGATCGTTTGGTAAGAATGGAACGACCCCAGGCGCCCAACTCGGTCCCGAAGTATGTCCACGAGGGGATCGACCGGCAGGACACCGACACGCTCGAAGATATCATCGCCTACTGTGAAGCGCGAATCGAGTGGCTGACCCGTGAGATTGACGACGAGCGGTTCGCCGATGATGGCGAAGAGGTGGTGGATGCCGAGGCAGACTCGAAAGGGACGATCGTTACGAAGAAGGTACCTTGCGGGAAGAACTGCGGCGGCTGTCCGCATGGGCCGTACCAATATCGTGTGATGCGACAGGGGGAGAAGCTCAAGTGGGAGTACCTCGGAAAGCCAGAGAGTTGAAACCAGCTGCACAGACGCACACCTCCTTTTCAGTAATCCTGGAAACGACCCACCTCGACGGTATTTTATGTTGGTGGGGTCTAAGCCGATATCACCAGCAACAGTTCTTGGCTCGCATGTAGGTCAACAATACCCTCAGCGTCACCGAGATACTGGTTAGGCCCCATCGATACGTAGTCCATCTTGCTTCGGGCACCCCTCTATCGATGTGTTCGCAGGGACGGTTCGGTTCCAGTGCTGACGAAAGGCTCGATTATTATATCTACGGTAGAGTTCATCCA
This sequence comes from Halomarina pelagica, assembly GCF_024228315.1. Taxonomy (NCBI): domain Archaea; kingdom Methanobacteriati; phylum Methanobacteriota; class Halobacteria; order Halobacteriales; family Natronomonadaceae; genus Halomarina; species Halomarina pelagica. The sequence goes on along the minus strand of NZ_CP100457.1, from coordinate 142,104 downwards.
TCAAGTGAGTCAATAGATCGACGGCACAGATGAAGACTACACCGCCTTTTTTGTTGTACGGATAAGGCGAGCCGAGTGCCTCGTGACTTGATCCCAAGACGGTTTACTCACAGAGACACCCCTCTATCGATGTGTTCGATGTCTCGAGGGGGAGGGGTCCATTAGGCTGAATCTGTTTCTCCAAAGCGGCACTCAAGGCTATGAAAAGCGTACTATTGTACGATAGAGCCCGTAATACGATCTCGGAGAAGGACTCCATGGATCCAATATGCTGCTGACTTCGTCTTCTTCTTCTAGCTTTCTAGAACGAACACTCACACACCCCTTTATCGATGTGTTCGATGTGTTTCGGCTAGTGTGGATCCAAACGTCATTTTGAAGTGCCAACTTTCTCGCCTTCCAATCTCGTAGTTCGCCTTCACTGGCCGTTTCACGCTCTCCTATGGCTATTCCCTTGATTTTCCTCATACCCTCTTCTCTGAGGTAGTCATAGCACCAGCTACGGGGAAGGTAGAACACATCGATAGAGGGGTGTCTGTGTCCCGTGGTTTCGCTCTAACACATCGTTAGACGTCTTCGCGATCTCCCGGACAATGAAGATAGAACAATGATGGACGGACGAATTGCTGGCTCGTCCTCCTAATCACACATCGATGGGGGTGGGGAACATTTTTGTCGCGTCCCTGTATAGTCGCCGACATGGTTACCGAGGACTCTGATGGACCGAGCGAAGACGCGAAATCATCGGGAAACGAGTCTTCGACTAGGTCTGACTCGTCCTCGGCTTCGACTCCCCCCGATCGGAACCAAGCGCATGAGTCGACGGCAACCGACAACGATGAAACGGTACCGTCACTCGAAGCTGAATCCAGCGGTGAAGCGCAGTCGATCGAACAGATGTTACTAGAGTTCGACGAGCAAAACCGTCTCATTCGCGATCGCTCACTTCTCGATCCGACTCATGTCGTCGAAGAAGATCGGATCGTTGGTCGTGACGAACAGCTCCAAGAGGTCACGAAGATGCTGCGTGTCGCACTCGGCGACAATCGTCCACCGAATCTGTTTCTCTACGGTCCCTCTGGAACTGGAAAGTCGCTAATCACCAAAGCCGTCTGCAACAACATCAACCGAATTTGTGAATCCCGGGACATTCGATTCGGCACTATCGAGGTAAATTGCCAAGATCTAGACACACTTGGAGTTGCCGTTTACGAACTCGCGAGTCGCGCGGCGGATAAAGCCGGTGTCGAGGTTGAAGTTCCTAAATACGGTGTCGCGACGAAGGAGAAATGGGACGAACTCTATCGTATTATCAATGAAAACTTCGACTCAGCGGTGTTCGTCCTTGATGAGCTCGATATGCTCGTCGGTCGGCGTGATAAAAAAGAACCGGCGTTTTCTCGACTGCTTTACCAGCTTTCGCGTGCTGGAGCGAACGACGAACTCACTGCCCATATCTCCGTCGTCGCGATCTCGAACGATACGAAAATGATGGAGTCTGTCGGGAGTCGAGCATTGAGCTCGTTTACTCCTGAGGACGTCCATTTCGACGATTATGACGCTAACCAGCTCCAAGCGATTCTCCGACGTCGTAAGGATGCGTTCTTTGACGATGTCATCGATGAAGATGTGATACCGCTGGCTGCCGCCTTCGCAGCACAAACGCACGGGGATGCTCGCAAAGCGATCGATCTCATTCGAGTTGCCGGCGAACTCGCCGAACGCGAAGGTGATGACCGTATTTGCGAAGAACACGTCCGCGAGGCACAGGACAAGGTCGAGAAGAACCGGGTTCTTGAAGTCGTCCGGGGAATCAGCACACAAAAGAAGCTCTGTCTCTATGCGACTGCCGCTGTTGCTGCCGAAACGGCTGACGGATCTGCGCGCAGTACGACCGGCTACCGAGTGTACCAGTTCCTTACCGATTCTCTCGATACAGACCAATACCACCAGGAGACCTACGTCAATAAGATGAAGGAGTTGACGACGTATTCGCTCGTCGAATTCGAACGTCGTAGCCACGGTCCCAGCTCAGGAATGTTCCTGGAATTCCGCTTCGCCGAATATCCCGAAACAATCCTCGAGACCCTCCGGGAGGACTCTCGTCTCGATATGGTAGGTCACGAGGAAGTCAAAAATGTTGTCAGGGCACAGCTACGTAACCAGAGATAGAATGGATATACCTTTCTTAAATTTTGACTGGTGTCATCTCTCCGTCAGACGCACGTCACACCCCTCTATCGATGTGTTCGGAATGAGATCTTCCTGTTTCTACCCACCCCTCTATCGAAGTGTTCCATGTGCCTATCACAGGAGTCCACATACTCTCGTATCGATGGGCGTTCCGATTTAAATAATAAATTGAATAATCAGCGGCGGACTGTCTCAGAAGCCGCCAACAATTCGTCGACGAATGCAGCGAGAAGTGAGTTTGGATCACATGTTGGGCTATTCGGTGGTTCCTTCCAGAGTTCGACGTTGATCTCTCTCGCGGTTGGTATCTGTCCCTCCGTGGCGATAATCATGAGAATTGCCTGCTGATAGATCACGACTATCCGGTGTTTGTCGACCTCAAGATGTTCGATTCCTGTCGCCGCAAGTGCGATATGGAGATCTGTTGACTCCGGTAACGTACAGTGTTGCACCGGATCATCCTGGGCCGTCATAGCAGATTGTACCATCCATCAGTACAAATATGCCTGGGCGTCGTAACGCCCTTTGATCTGAGACTACTATCGTTATCCGTCAGAGCCCCCCTACAAATCCCCTAGCAACCGAGCTTGCGCCAGAACCAACTCTGCGTGCTTCTCTGCCCATTCGTCGCCCTTCCTCTCCGCTACACCGTCGATAATCGCCTGCTCCTTTGACGTCCAGCTCTCGTTGCTCATGCGTTCTCGTCTCTGCATCTGGCCTTCGCTGTATTCACTGCTACCCCGACTTCTCGCGGAAAGCGAGAGCAGTAACAGATGCTGGTTTGTTAGGACATCCAAAGAATAGGTATTCCTCGAAGCCATCTGGCTTCCAAATGAAAATATGGCCGTCCACTGTTCGGGACATCCAGAGGCTGCCAGTCGTTGTAGTCGTTAGTTACACAGCAGCGGTCATTTTCCTGCTACTGGGCGTAGCAATCGTCTACTCATGGCTGACGGGCCAAATTGATGTGCAGACTGCTTCTGCCGCTGGTACCCTGCTGTTGGCTTTCGTGACAGTTGCCAGTGTGCTTCTCAACTACCGCCAAACACGAATTACCGAAGCAGACCTTCTCTTTCGGAGGCGACCGAGGGTGTCAATCCGGTTTGATGATGCGGAGTCGAGTGATGACAGAGCGGCAGAATGGCTCGTGATTGAAAATACCGGAGACGTGCCTGTTAGAGTCTCATGGAAGGGAGCACTCGTGTCTGTACCTGCTCAGCACTACGGCAGTATATTAGATACGAATACCTCGGTTACAGGGCTTGACAGCCGTGTCCTCTTGGACGAGTTTACTAGTGACGAGCAGTCGTTGTTGGAACCAGGCGACCCCATCAAATTGAGCGGCTCGTTTATTGACGCTGAACTTGAGCAAGAGAACGTACCGCTAAGTCCTCCAGTCAGAGTAGAACACGACGGAAAAACAGAGGTGATTGACGTCCGTGACTACTGGCTCCGAATCGACGCCGAAATCGAATCAGTGTACAACGAGGCAGACCTGCGGACAGAGTATCGATTGTTTAGGATTCAGAGAGGCGAGATTCGAAGTTCACGCCGAGTAACGTTTGCCTCTGCTCGGAGTGAGAGACAACGTCTACTGGCTACGAGGCAAGAGTCTCTGTAGGAATCTTTCTAATCGCACTAAGACGGGTGCGTAGGCCGAGACGCCCTGTCAACCGAGTCGGCGCTTGTCCTTGTGCCGGCGGCGCATGGCTTCGACGAGCGTCTCGCCGACCGTCTCGGCGGCGCGCCGCCGTGAAACTTACATCGGCCAGAGTGGTTCGGCGTCCCCCATCCTGCCGCTGGCAGGGCTCTTCTGTCGACTTTGCTATAGCTCCACAGGCGTTATGCTCATGTGCTATGGGGTTTGTTTTCTCGTTAGGGTCTGGCGCTCTCGGGAGTCGTTCAGGGGGTTAAATGTTCAGAGAGACGACCGGGGGTCTCTCGCCGGCTCATGAGGTTCTGTTTTCTCGACGACGTCGGAGGAGATCAGCGGCGAGCGTCCTACGCGTTCGCCGGTCTATTCCGTCGGGTTTGCTGGTCCCTTGTACGCGGATTTCACCTGCTCGCCCTCACGCCACTGCCAATAGTGGTAGTCATTCCCGTTGATATGCTTCGTGACGACCGACGCCTTCGACGGGACGTCCTCGGGCCGGCCGTCGAGCTTGTCGCGCTCAGCGTCAGCCTCGGCGTCCTCGATGCTGTCCGTCTCCTCGCCGGCGTTCGCTTCGGCGGCGGCGTCCTCGGCGGCGATCGCGGTCCTCAGCGCCCAGGCGGCGGCGTCGCGTAGTACCGTCGGGTCATCGGCGTACGAATCGAGCGCGGTCGCGAGGTCGGTTGGTAATGCTGCGCCGTAGCCGCGCAGTTCCGGCGGGAGCTCGTCGTCGGACATGACGGATCAGACTTAACCAACACGGTGAGCGATATAACCCTATCTGTAGGTTAAGGAGGAGAGCGTCGGTCGCCGCGGCGTTTGACGCTGTCCTCGCATTATTTCGCTCTCGCCGGTGAAAATGGGCGTGAGGACGCTGCTCCGCAAAAACGCTGACCCCCCGAACCACAACCTCGGAGGATGATATTGATGCGTGACTTATTTGCAGTGTAATAGGGGGTGGACCGGCTGATCGGTGGATCTGCTTATATACTATTCACACTAACGTGCCACCCATCTCATCGTTCGCTCTACTCACTGACCCTCGTGTAGATTTGGTCCTGATCGTGCTCCCACTCTATCCCATCGTCTGAGCGTTCAACCGTCCCCTCGATCGTGTCGTCATCGTGGAACGTGCCCGTAAAGCGTTGTGAGAACCCCGGTGCGTCCCTCCACAGTTTCCAGACGTCATCGCTCAGACTCATCTGGTACACGCGGAAGACGTCGCGTGAATCGGCATAGAGCATCGTGAACTGCTCGCTCGCATCGTCCAACCCGATGATCGAGACTGAAGAGCGCGGCGCGTTCTCCACCCATTCGGTGGGCGCGTCCGAAAGATCCCCCACCTCCGATCGTTGAACGAGGAAGGCTCTGTCCTCGAGCCACTCGAACGTAACACGTCCACCCCTGATCGATTGCCCGTCCAGCGGCACCTCCAGTTCCCATTCCCCAACGAACCGGTCGAGCCGGTCGAGGATCGGATTTCGATCCGGCGTTCGGTCTGTCGCTTCTTCGTCTGCCATAATACGCGGGTAATAGGCGTGCGTTTCACCTAACGATTGTCCTCCGACGGCGCTACAGTGATACCTGCCATATCTGTGTGTAGCAATCCCGATTCACAGTTCTGACTCAAAACGCAGCTTCCAGAACCATCCTCCGAAACACTGCCGAACCAGAGGTTGACTGTTTGGACCGTTTGACAAGTGAAAACCGCTGATGGTGACCTCTACTGAAGCTGAAAGAACGGCTCTGTAGTTTCGGTACACTGCGGTTGATTTCACGGATATCGGACGCTCCGGCGGAGGTTGTAGACGGTAGCTTTGAGAATCATTTCACGGAACTCGAGCCACCAGCTCCGCGCACGCACGGCAGCGCCGAGCGTGCGCTTGATGCTTGAGAAGACGGTTTCGTTCATCGAACGACGGTTGTACCGATCACGATCCATGCGGGCGTTGTGGGCGTGATCGAGTGGATTCATGATCCGGTGCTTGATCAGCGGTCTGATGCCGTTGGCGCGGAGTTCGTCACGGAAGGCTTTCGCATCGTAGCCGCGATCAGCCGCGAGGCTCCGCAGGTCGCCGACGTTCCGTCGGGCGACCTGCGGGCCGATCTTCGCATCGTGTTTCTTCGAGGTGGTCGAGTGGATGTCGGTGATGTACAGCGTTTCGACATCCACGAGCGCGGTGACTTTCAGCGCCCGGACGCGGTAATGCGTGCGGTTGGCGTAGTGACGGCTGGGCTGGTCGCGGTCGAAGCCAGTCGAGTCGATCGCGGCGTGGCCAGTGCGTTCCTCGACCGACGCGTCGAGGAACGCACGCCACGTCTTCGTCGGAATTCGTGCAAACCACGTACGGAGAACGGTGTAATGAGGAAGCCGCGTGAGGCCAATCTCGTCGAGGACGCCGGGCATCTCGCTGAGCAAATCCACCGCGACGCGGTAGGATTTGCCCAGCTCGATGCGAAGCGCATGCAGCGTGAGCATCGCCCATTCGGCGAACCCGCGACCCCCTTCGGGGTCGGCGGGTTCGTCGGGGTTAGCGACAACTGATTTAGCCTTCGCGACCGTAACACGAGTGAAGAGACGGAATTCCGATTCCAAAGCGTTCTGTCTCTTCGCTTTCTACGGCAATAACGCAGTCGCGGCGGCTCTGTCTAGCGAAACTACAGAGCCGAAAGAACAGACCCTAGCCGATCCGGGACGCCAGTGGAGATCGTACTTCTCTAATTCGGAATTACACAGTTTCCAAAGCGGAAAACACGGTGAAAATGAGAACGCAGTCGCTCACCAGCCAAGCTGAACACGGAAAATGAATCGAGATCTAGTCCCCAGGGTCGAACAGGCAGAACGCGACCAGCTCTACAATCTCACCGGCTCGCAGTGGCGGTTTCTCGCCCAAGTCCACATCAACCTCGTCACGGAGGACGAAGTTCGTCAACCGCCAGAGATTGTACATCAACACCCCGATGGTGAAGTACAGGAACCGGACGCGGTAATCCTTCGAGGCAGAGGTCGGCAGGAAGTGTTTCTTGATAGTCTTATACTGGTTCTCTATCTCCCAGCGATCACGGTACTGTGCCGTGAGTCCAATCGCTCGCTCAGGTTCAACCTTGTAGTTAGTCGTGAAAATCGCATACTCATCCCATCCGTCATCCTCGTCCCGTTCCTCGTTCTCAATCGCCGCGTTCTTCGGGACATACATGATGCTCAAGTCGTGTGTTTCCCCGTCAACTGTGAGTGACGCATACTCCACCCGCGCATCGATTACAGAGTGCTGCTTGACCTCTTCGACGTTCTCCTTGTCCTCAGAAGATTGCTTGCGTTTCCCGATGACGTAGTACAGGTCGTGTTTGTTGATTAGGTGCCGGACCTCGTGAGCATCGAATTCCCGGTCAGCGAACACCTTGTTGATGTCTACGTGCTGCTGTGCCTGTTCTAACAGCCGATCCACGATGTCCGCACGGGACGTCCGGTGAACCTCGTTCTCGTCTTCCCACGCACGCACGTCACGCACGGGTTCAATCGCCAGGACAATCGGCGTGTTCTCGGCAACGATGGTGAGCGTGGCGAACTTGTACCCTCGTTCATGGCTCTCCTTGAATCCCGACGCCATGACCGGGTAATCCTCCTTGAGGTACTCCGTCCGAGTCTTCCCAGAACTGGTTTTGAAAGTGACTGGTTGCTCGCCAGGTTCTGCCTCTTCCTGCTTTTGGAATGGTGATGGCCAGAAATTCCACGTCACAATGTCGATTGCAGCGTTGACCGGCTCTCGAATCCCGACTTGTCCGCGGTCATCGTCTGTAATCTCATCCAGAATCCGTTCGACTCCGGTGTGGAAGGCCTGGAGAGTCTCATCACGAATGCGTTGCCAGTCAGGGATGCGACCCCCCTCGACAAATTCATCGAACGTGAGTTGGGAGTCTGGGTCAGCGATCTTCTTCATCGTCCGATTGTGCGACGAACCGTGCGGCACTTCGTCACGGTCGCTGAGACGTGCGAACCGGCGGCGGGGCGTGGTTGCAGCAGCGTTTGCCATGTTCAGGTACGCCTGGCGTTCAAGGTAGGCCTCTAATGCGTACTTCGCGTTGCTCGCACGGTCAGCGGTGAAGGCGGAGAAGCCGAGGTCAGAAGCGAGTCCCACGGCTTCCATGATTTGTTCTTCCTCGATGTCGGTTCCTCGAATATCGTCAGGATCAAGCGCAGGTTCGGTCGTTGTGTCCGTGCGTACGAGGTCGTGGTCAGCACAGATCTTATGAATACGCTTTCCGGCCTTTTTCAGAGTCTTTCGTTCCTTTAGCGAGAACCGCTTCTTTTTCGTGTAGTTGATGAGCTGCTTCGACGGTGGGCGCGGTAATTCGAATCTGACGTAAATGAAGGCCGCACCTTTCAGACGGCGAGCAGTCTCTGCTTCGTCGAATCCGCTGGCGTGCATGTAGAGAAAGGTTTTCACCATCCCTTCGAGCTCGTACTTTGCTTTCTCGGGGTAGTTGTATCCGGTGAACCAGTCGCCTTCGATGTCGAGGTTCGCTATAATCCGGGTGATGTGGTCGTGGATGTGGCAAAGGTCCTCAACCTGCTCCTGGATGGAGTCGAGGATGTCCTGCGTCGGTGGGGTTGAGAACACTGGAGGGGTAGTTCACCTCGGCATCCCGGTGTTGGACCTCCCGTGGGATGAATTCCGGTTGGAGGACGCGCGCGTCGGTGATCATTGATTCGGCGTCGACACAGACTGCTGGGGTAATAAATGGAAGCGTGTAATTTCCGAATTTCCAAAAACGGATTGTTGGAGATCGCTCACCGGGATGAAGCGCGTCAATAACCGTGACCTCGTCACCGGTAGGCTCTGCGTCAAATCTGAAGGTTTTGCAACCAGTCAGTCACTCCGGTGTGGACTTCCTCCCGGCGTTCATCCTTTATAGCGAGATAGATCCCATCTCGCTCCAATCCTCCTCTTGTGGAGAAGCCTTCCAGGACGTCGGCATTCGGACTGCGCTCTGCTACAGTTTGAAAACTACTTCCGACACCATAGCCCCCATTCGTATTGAATGGCACAACCGTTTTTCCGCTTAAATCGTGTTCACTCAGAAAGGTCTTCATCGGTGGCGGCAGTTGCATATCCCACGTCGGGGCACCGAAAAACACGGTGTTATAAGCCCCGATATTCTCCACGTTGCATTTGAGAGGCGGTGTATAGCCGGCTTCGTTTTCTTCGTCTACCTGGGATACGAGCGTGTCGTAATCTACGGGATACGGCTCTGCTGGATGGACCTCGAACAGGTCACCACCCACTTCCTGCTGAATGATTTCAGCTACAGCCTGTGTGTTTTCCGTACGAGAGAAAAACACAATCAATACGCGATTCTCATCCGCAGTTTGGGGAGGGGCATTCTGCTCTTCCGTATCGGAGCGGCCCCAGTGTAAGCATCCCGCGAGTAACCCGCTTCCTGCCAAGACACCTGCCCCGAGCAACGTACGCCGATTTGTTCCATTGGTATCTGCCTCCTCTGAGTTGAGTAGTGTGTTCTTTCTCATGTGAATTTAAGTGAAATCCTGTATTGAGGCGGCTCTAGTTGGCCTGCGACCCGGGGACGGGAGCCCCAGCAATCGGGAGGGGTTCGTATGGCTCTTCGAGGTATTCGAGGTCCGAATCTGACAGATCGATCTCCAGTGCTTCGACAGCTTGTTCGAGATGTTCGACACTCGTGGTGCCAACAATCGGTGCATCAACGGCATCCTGATGGAGTAGCCACGCCAGCGAGAGTTGTGCCATCGTCACACCCTTCTGCGTAGCCAGCTCCTCAACACGCTCATTGACGTCTGGGCCACCGCCCATCCGGTACTCCTCGTGGATCTCGGTCAGCTCCTCACCGCGAGTCGTCGCAGTCATCTCTTCGTGGGGGCGGGTGAGGTACCCCTGGGCAAGCGGACTCCACGGGATGACGCCGATGTCTTCTTTCTTGCAGAAGGGGAAGATCTCGCGTTCCCCCTCGCGGTAGGCGAGGTTGTAGTGGTCCTGCATCGTCACGAATCGGTCAAGGCCCAGGTGCTTGCTGGTGTAGAGCGCCTCGGCGAACTGGTGGGTCCACATCGAGGATGCTCCGATGTATCGCACCGTTCCACGACGGACCGCGTCGTCAAGTGCGCGTAGCGTCTGCTCGATGGGTGTGTCGTAGTCCCACCGGTGGATCTGGTAGAGGTCGATGGTGTCCATCCCCAGCCGATCCAGTGAATTCTCTAATTCCTGTTCGATGGTCTTCCGTGAGAGCCCGGACGCGTTTGGGTGCGGCTCGTCCTCGCCCGAGAAGCGGTTCGTGGGAAAGTAGCATTTCGTGGCGACAACGTGTTCGTCCCGGTCATAGTCATCAAGAACGTCCCCGATTATCTCTTCGGACTCCCCGTTCGAGTACGCATTCGCCGTGTCGAAGAAGTTGATTCCAAGGTCAATCGCGCGTTCGATGATTTCGCGTGATCCCTCCTCGTCAAGTGTCCAGTCGTGAAGGTCGCTCACACCGAAACTCATCCCGCCGAGACAGAGGCGACTGACCTTCATTCCGGTCGAACCAAGGGTCGTGTATTCCATCGTCACTCTCAGTTTGAACAAGGGATGTGAATCGCTTCGGTGTGATGCTAACGTAATACCGCGTTTAAGTGCGCGCGTGACCGTTGCGTACCGCGAACACGTTGGAGTCTGACCCAAGGGGTAGCTCCTGCAATCGGGAATTACGTCTCCCGTTCAGCTTCCCCCAGCTGTTTCACCATTTCAGGATTTCTATGGTCGAAGAACTGGCTTTCGCCTTCGTCCAATTCCGGAATCGTCTCCATTTCCTCCGAGTCGAGTTCGAAGTCGAAGACATCGAAATTCTCGGCGATCCGCTCGTCGTGGACCGACTTCGGAATGGCAACGATCTCACGCTGAATGAGCCATCGAAGCACCACCTGTGCAGCGGATTTGTCGTAGCGGTCTCCAATCGTGGTCAACACGTCGTGGTCGAAGATATTATTCTGGCCTTCGGCGAACGGCCCCCACGACTCGTGTTGAATGTCGTGTTCTTCGAGAAACGCTGCGTTGTCAGTTCGCTGGTAGAATGGATGGGTCTCAATCTGATTCACTGCGGGGACGACATCGTTGTGGACGATGAGGTCCATCACGCGGTCGGGGTGGAAGTTGCTGACCCCGATTGCCCTGATCTGGCCTTCCTCGTAGAGGTCTTCCATAGCCTGCCACGAGCAGTGGATGTCTCCGTAGGGCTGATGAATCAGAAACAGGTCTAGGTAGTCAAGGCCCAGTCGGTCCAGCGACCGCTCGTACGCATCCAACGTGGCTTCGTAGCCAGCGTCCTGAATCCAGAGCTTCGACGTGACGAACACCTCGTCTCGCGGCACGTCGCTCTTTTCGATTGCCCTACCGACCGCCTCCTCGTTCTCATACGACGCCGCAGTATCGATGAGTCGATACCCTGTTTCGAGTGCTTCCGAGACACTTCGTTCGCACTCGTCGAGGTCTTCGATTTGGTACGTGCCAAAACCGAGAATCGGCATCTCCACGCCGTTGTTGAGTTCGACTGATCTCATGGTGGGTCTCTGTCTACCGGATACGAGGGACTACGGTCAGATAGTGACGAGGCTAACTGGAAACCGTGTTTAAGTATTCTCGTGACTGGAGAGCGGAAGAGAGAATCTGGCGCTCACCTCGCCTGAGAAGTCTCGATAGCGAGGGCTGTGAGATGCTGAGTTCCTCGGCAAGTTCCTCGGTCGATGTCTTGCGTGGACTCTCGTAGTAACCACGGGAAAATGCGAGTGTCAACGCCTCGTATTGCCGTTCAGTCAACCCAAACGGGAGAGCGTCGTCCGATGCAGCGGAAGTGGAGGTCATAGAGATGAGATCGAGCGAGATGCCGTAGTTCTCACAGCGGGTCCGAGACTCCATGAACGCATTACGGTCCTTGTACACTTTCTTTTCGTACCACCCGTCCGGTGTGACGATGGTCGGTTCGAGTTTTGCTGCTGCAGAACTGCCCCCGTTGAATACCTGCGAGATTGAGTCGTCAAGTTCTATAGTAAGGTTGTGGATTGTTTGCTCGCCCGCGTAGCCAATCGTTGTCGCCTCTGAAACTTCGTTTAGGGCTTCCAAGTCGGCTTCTGAGACGTTGACTTCGGAATCGATTTTGACGATGAACATCCGGGCGTCCTGTTCGAAACAGAGTCCGTGAACGCACTCAACTTGGTCTGGTGGGAGTCTCTCAGTGATACTGACCAGTGGGAGAGAAGGTGAACTGAGGCAAAACTCAGTCGTAATTGTCATGGGAGTAATTATGCATCGCAGGGAGTTAAGGCTCAGGATTTCTCGAGTATATAAGTAGACTTCTGTGTGATTGGTAAAATCGCACAGAAGTCTAATGGGTTTAAGTTAGAAAGCGGCCGCTTGCCGAATAGTCTTCTGTACTTTCCGAGGGGACTCCCCACATCGAGGTGGGTTCTTACCAGCTGGTTTGGGTGAAACAGCCGCTCAGTAGATGTGCTCTTCAAACTGTGAAATTGCTGTCTCCACATCCCGCCCATCAGTAATGTTGGTAGATTGGTGGTTTGTCAGAAGTCAAACTGCCGACCTCTGGCCGAACCTATCTATAGATTTACGATAGCGGTATGTGGTGTATGGCTGGTCTGAAGCGGCGGTTCTTGCCGTGTTCCGGTATTGTTTTTCGGGTAAAATCGCCAGACGTCGTCTACTGCCGCGTACTCGCATACGCGGCGGTGACCAAGCTCCCATACATACCAAACGAAATGTAAGTAATGGCTGCGAACAGTTGTCTGCCAATGATATCTTCGTTCCTCGAAGCAACGGGTGGATGGGGCCCGCTCCTATCAATCCTCGGCGGGTTGCTCATGCTCGCGCCGGCTTTGGGAAAGGCGTGGAATTTTTCCCTTGCCTGCAAGTACGTTCTCAAATGCTGGCTCACGAGAACGGCGACCAATTCAATCGTCACAGACTTTTACGTCAAGACGGGCAAGCCGGGCCCTGGCGATCCCCCGGCGGCGAAAGAATCCGGGGAGGCTGTCCTCAAAGAGAGCGTTAAAAGCAACATCGCCTATAGAACCGGCGCCGTGATATTCCTAATTGGGTCAATATTAATACTCGCACCGTAGCCGTGGATTGTCCCCGACGTACGTGAAAACTGTTCAGCGTCGGGAGTCGCGTGCGTAGATCTGTCGGATACATCGGATAGGGCAGCGTCCGACGGTCGAGAGAGCCGCGCGCCGGTCGGTCGCCGCCGCGGCGCGCTCGGTCGGTCAGAACGTCACGGAACATCCCGGATGTCTCTGGATTGGACTTCAGACGTGCCGCCGAATAGCTCCGCCGGCACGATGGAAGTACTGATTCATCACTGTCGCTGCGGGGCCGCGTTCAGGGTTACACGAACTGTCCACCGCCAAGGCGTCAGTCGGACGCACGTCGTGGCTAACGAACGTGAAACAGACAGGAGACAACCGGGAGATCCAGTGCACGGCGAGCGTCGTGCGGCTGTAAAAGCGTGTGAGAGGGAAGTTACGCGGTGGTTCGCGCGTAGACTGCTCGAACGAGGAGCGTCAGGACGACCGCGACGATCACCAGATAGACGGCGTACAGGGCGTCGAATTCGAGCCCTGAGAGGCCAGGGAGCACCGTGTTCTGGATCAGGTCGACCCCGGCCATGATGAGGTAGCCGGGGATCTGCAGGAGGCGGACCGTACTGACCTGTGCGAGCAGGTGTAAGCCAGCGAGGACGGCGACGGCGAGTACCACTTTTACGCCGAAGGCGGGGAGTCGACGGGATTGAGCTGCTATGACCATATATTACTATACAACAGTATAGATACTAACCTTTCCTACGGTCCAGGACCGTCTGTATAACTGGAGTGAACGCCGACGGTGGCATAGAGAAGCCCAGCGTCTTCTCCCTCGTGCCAGTGCTGGGTATCGTAGCCCAGATGGCCGTCATCGTGGCCGCGAACGAACTGGCGGTGATCGATGGTCGTGTTCTGGTTGTTGTTCTGCCAGTTCCAGTTATAGTAGTTCCCGTAGGCCGAGGTCGAGACGTAATTTGAAAAGACGCTCATACTCTCATACTAATAGGCGCGCCACCGGTCGTATGGACGATTCAGTGTCAGATCCCCCTGATATCCATATCGGCCAAGCCTGTATCTGTTGGATAACGATGAATCTTGCTGAAGATCAGTTCTGAGAGCGCTGTGCAATAACCGTTCCATTTGTCCGTGGATCAGGAACGGGACCGTTTGCCGTCGGAGCAACCGCTCGGAGGGCCGTCGTCTCGTTAAGGTAGTAGTCAACGAGGACAACGTGATCTGAGGCGACGACCTTCCCGTCAGGTAGTTCGATCTGTAATCCAACGGCGTAATCGAGTCGGACGATGTAGCCACCATCGGCAGTCTTTGTCGCGACGGCCGTCTCGATGCTTATCTGCACCGTTTCGAGCGAGCCACTGACGTTCTGACTTTCGTTGAGCGCCTGCCGCTGTGCATGTGCGCGCTCGTAGGTTCTCGCGTACTCGACTGCGGTCTCGTTCGTGAGCGTGGATGGAAGTTGGGGATAGGGGTGGATCGTCACATTAGACGTCACGTCTACTGATCCAGATTCAGTAGGACGCTCGGTATCGGCTTCTGGCCCCGTCGAACCGATACAACCTGCTGTAACGAGCAGCACGGCTACTATCATCGTGCAGTGGACGTTAGCAAATCTCATAGTGGTGGTACTGGGTTTATAGGTATGTTAATTCCGTAGGATACAATCGGTGTTGTATCGATTATCGGTCTATCCCCTTCATACGATTTACGGCGTAATTGTTACGATCACGCGAGCGCGGTCGGTCAGCACGTCACGGAACGTCGCAAACGTCTCCGGGTCGTATTCGGCGAGCGCCGCGCGAACGGCGAGCCGGACGATCGTACTCTTATCGACGCCCGTCGGGTCCGGCGGCGTCCCGTACGCCGCTTGCACGGCGAGTCCGACGTCGGTCCGGATACTCGGGACGTCGTTGAGCGCCCGGAGGAACGCCGCGAGCTCAGGGTCACGCACGCCGATCGTATCGCCCTTCTCGCCGGCGGCAATCGCGTCGAGGTGCGTCTCTACTGCGGCCGCAAACGCCTCGTGCGGTGACTGCTCGACGGCATCGGCCTCTCCGCCGTCGTCGGCGCTCTCGGCCGACGCGGGGGCGCTGTCGGTTCGGTCGCCGACGTCGGTTTTCTCGCGGAGGTCGGGGTCGAGGCTCGCGAACGGGTCCGCGTCGTCAGGCTCGGCGTCGGGGTCGGGGTCGTCGTCTGGGGGTGACGGGTCAGAATCACTCATAGGTGTGCTCCGGAGAGGCGTTCACTGTCGCGTTCTGTTCGCCGCTGCTCGCTGGGTCGCTGACGACGTCGAAGCGTTCACAGAGGGCTCGCGCCGCGGCGCGATAGGCGTCGAGCGCCCGCTCGGCCGTCGGGGAGGGGTCGGCGAGCGCGAACGCGGTTTGCCCGTCGAGTTGTGCGTTCTAGATATCCTTCGACCGGGGGACGTGCGCCGGCGCGAGGACGTCGCCGAACTCCTCGGCGAGGGCGTCGAGAAACGCCTGGTCAGCGGTCGTCCGGACGTCGACCTCGTTCGGCAGCAGCATGGCGAGCTCGATCTCGACGCCGAGCGTCTCGTGCATCCGCGCGAAGTCGTCGCGCCTGGCCTGCCTCGAAGGCACCGGGCCGCGTCGGCGTCAGGACGTTGCCGGCGGCCCATAAGCCGTTATACGCGACGTTCGACGAGGCGCCGGGGAGGTCAATCAGAATCGCATCGTACGCGTCGGCGATGTACTCGCTCAGAAAGCGGTCGAAGCGCGAATACCGGTCGGCGGCGTCGTCATCGGCGGCGAGCTTCGCGTCGAGGCCGTCGAGCGATTCGTGCGCCGCAGGAGGTCGGGCCCTTCGCCGGTCGCAGCGATGAGCTCCTGAGCGGCAGTCGGAACTTGGTCGGCGATCTCTGACCATTCGGCCTGAAACGTCGTCGTGATATTCGGCCAGTCGCGGCCCTCGCGGACGGTCTCCCACATGCCAAACTGCTTTGCGAGGTCGCCCTGTTTGCCGGCGAGGTCGACCAGGAGGACGTCGAGGCCGCGCTCAGCGAGTGCAACGCCGATATGCGCGACGGCGGTGGTCTTGCCGACGCCGCCTTTGTCGACGAAGCTCGCGAGCCGCAGCGCGGACGGTTCTTCGTTCTGTCTCGGGGAAGAGTTGCTCCGCAGGGCGTCGTCTGCTGCCATAGTCGTGTCGTATGGGTATTGCTTCCCGTCGTTTGACACCTGTTTAACGCCCGTTCAACAGTAGTTTCGCGTGCGTTCCACAGTCTCATAAAAGTACGTCAGACAGATACTCGCGCCCTCTGATCGGTCCCGGCGCCGGGGACAATGTTGACGTGGTCAGTCTTACGGATCACGTCGAACGCCGTCAAGAAGTTGGTTGAACTGTGCTCTAATTTTACATATAGAGCGACGCCCCTTACTTACATCGTCGGTTTTTCCCTGACTTTGATCGTGCCTTCCTCAATCAGGACGAAGAGACCGGTCGTCTGATTGGTAACATGCATCTTCTCCGTGACCGATTCTCCGCCGGTCACTGATGCAGTCACCGTATACATGCCTGTCTCTGGAATGACTTCACTCCAATATCGCTTGTATCCGGAGTTTACCTCGCCACTCTCGTTGAGTGCCGGGTTCAGCGTCACCGTCTCCGAGAAGATCTGCGCCCCAGCGTGCTTGATTGTGACGCTAATTTCGTGGCGGACCCGATCTTCGTTCTGCACGAGGAGGTCGCGCGGGGCTTCGGAGACCGGAGGTAAATCAGCTGACGTGACGTTCGAGGGCGTAGAGCCGTT
Organism: Halomarina pelagica; assembly: GCF_024228315.1. NCBI lineage: Archaea > Methanobacteriati > Methanobacteriota > Halobacteria > Halobacteriales > Natronomonadaceae > Halomarina > Halomarina pelagica. Next base: position 125,376 of record NZ_CP100457.1, on the reverse strand, counting down.
CGACGGCGCTGCCGGATCGGGCGTCGTCTCGTTCGACGAATTTGACTCGTTTGTGGTATCACCTGCCCGGGTGGGATTGTTCAGGCAGCCGGCGAACAACACCGAACCCGTGCCGATGAGGAGGAACTGTCTTCGGTTCATAACCCTTAATTTGCGTGTATGATGGTGTCTTTTTCGTCGAATTGCACACGAACGAATTAAAAGAGAACCTTACGGTTATCGTAGCGATTACGGACCCTGTTGACGCAGCAATACGACTGTTCACGTTCGACGACTTCGGGTAACGCGTCTTTGTAACAGGCAGAAATGCCATCGTCGAAACCGTACTTGATGGTTGCGTTGTTATATATGTCCATACCTACATCAGTATGACGAGCGTTGAAAACGTGACTGAGTTCGTGGTAGGCGACCCCTGCGGATTTTACATTTTGGAGTTCTGGCGCCATACTGTTGTAGTCTTCATAGGCACAGTCAATAATCCCACAGATATTGCTGTCGTACCCGACATTGCCGATGAATCCCACCCCGTAATGGCCTTCATCGAAATAATAGTGGTCAAGAACCACCACGGCATCTGCATAGTTCATCAACGGCGCTTTGTTGCTCTCTAACCAGTTATCTGCGTCACGAAGTCGCTTCGTGAGGCTATTCAATACAATACTTGAAACGGTGACTATAGCGTAGGAAACACATATATCCTCTTCGGATGTATCTCCTCTATGCAGTTTCAACGGCACCAGATTCGTGGGTTAATCGTTGGTCGCTCACTGGCAGTGGCCGTTCTTTTCATTCTATTAAGCGGTGTGATCAGTTTAGCAGCGGTTTATATTGGTACCATGTTTTCTTTAGGATCGTTTGTCGTGTTCCAGTCTGAGGTCGCCCAGATCGTAGCTGGTATTTTTCTTCTCGGGTTGAGTGTAATTCATGGCTACCGAAATGGGGGTTATCTCACTTGTATTGTCGTGCCTAGTATCATTGCTGGTGGAGTCCTTACCAGTGGTGGAATTGCAACCTATGGAGGCGAAGTTCCACCGCATCATATCGTAATATTTGCTCTCATTTTCGGATTCATTTTTGGCACAGTAGGATTTATACTTGGGGTCGTGCTGAGAAAGCTGTCATAACTTGCTAATAGGGCGGCTGAAATTGTAGTCCTTCACTAGTGTTCATTAGATATGAATCACAGTAAGATTAATATATTAGAGATGGTATAGGTTAGGCAGTAGTATGATGAAACCGAAATATCCTGAAACACAGGGGATTCACCGGAAGCGGTGTAAGGTAATGTCTCGACGTCGATTAATGCGGACACTCTCTGGTTTAGGCTTCAGTGGTATTACTGCGAGTTATCTTACAACCGATGATGTTAAAGCGGCGGCATCGGACGAAGTCCCTATTGTTGTGGGTTTTCATGGGGATGATCCTCATGCAAAGCGGACGCCTTTCGTCAAATATATCCCCGCAGACTGGTACAACGATTTCAGACACGCAACTGATGTTAAAGATCGAGTAGGTCACCGATTCAGCCAGAAAAATGGAGTGGTCTCTGTCGGTGTAATTCCAGGAGACGCTGGAGGTGAGAACTCAAGAATCTCGGTTCGAATTGTGGAAGATAAATACCACCGGACTGCTTCAGAGCTACCAGATCACGTGGACGGTGTGGAGGTAGTCCCCCGTAAATCAGGCGTTCCACGGCCTACTAGTTGTAGCCTTGATGATCTCCGAAACTGGACCAATACATACATCTATGGCGGCTTCTTGGTTAAAGGCGATAGTTCTGAACGTGGGTATGGCACCGTAAGTTGTACGGGATATAAAAACGGAAACAGTTACATTATAACAAGCCAGCATATCTTTAATGGTTCTGATAATGTTGGTAAGAAATTGAGAAAGGCAGATGGTACTTTGATTGGTGAGGTCCGGTACGACCGGTGTAAGGAAGACTTCGCCGCTACTGATATCACTAATGGATTCGGATATGCTCGTGCGATTTGGGACTCTGGATATAATGGAATCCGAGGGAATTTTTCCTACGACGGGCTCGGTGACCTCCGGCGAAACGGAGCCCGCCCGCAAAAAGTTGGACAGAGAACCTGCCGGACGACGACGGCAGGCATCACAGCTATTGCATCGACTGTATACACCTCTTTTTTTGGCTGTCTTCCGAAACCGTATTCTGTATGGTTAGTTGATAATAGTTCATCAAATGATTATAAACCAGGGGACAGCGGTTCGATGAGCTATTATGAATCACCGAATAACTCCTCCTACTGCTGGCTTATTAGCCTCTGTAACTATGAAGATCCTGACTCTGATGACTTCTTTGGCCTTGGATGTTACCGAATGAATGAATTCGGTTACCAATTCTAACTAGCTGGAATGTAGTGCACCTAATTGTTGGTCTAGACGGGTGTTAATGCGTTCTTGATACTCCCGTTCTTGATTCTGTTGGCAGTCTAGAATCGTCGTTCTGCATAGTGGCTCCTCTTAGATTTGTCTTGGGATTGCGTTCACAGAGTCGCCCTCTATCGAGCAAGAATCGCTAGCAGGGACGTAGACATCGACGAGTTGGGCGAGCTGGCAGCGGTTATGATCTGACGCGCGTACGCGGAAGCAATCTGATCATTGCTTCCGTCAACGATAGGATAACAAGGACATCCCATTCACTCGTCGCCGGGGGGTCGCCGCGGAAGAGCGAGCTGGGGAGCAACGGTGTCAAGATCGAGGTGCGGTCGTCGGCGCTACAGCAATCGGCAAGTGTCGCATCAAGCGATGGCCAACGGTCAGCGTGCTCCGGATGAGGACCTACGAAATCCGGTGTGAACGCCGCGAGCACGTCGCTGACGCGCTGGAGCATCCTGTCAGGGTTGCCGCCTCGTGCAATACGGAACAACGGTCACCGGTCGACCGGGAACCCGTCCGTCTCAGCGGCAGTAGAGGGTCTACTCCCGTGTCATTGATGCGCTTAGAGCCGTCCTCTCAGTCGGTGCAAGGGGAGACAATGTGATTGCGTCAAACACTCGTTTCGCGTCCGTCTTCCGGACGAGGAACAGATAGCGCTCGTCGGTCTCGCCGGCTTTCACGAGAACGAGGTCGCTCAATCGTGGCCTTTTATGATAGAAATTCGAGACTATCACGACGACTGAGGCGGGGTGTCACTGGAGATCGATACTACTATGTCAATTGATCGTAACTACTGCGATCGTACGAGGGCGTAGCAGTCACCTCTCGTACTCCCCCCACCTGTGTTACCTAAATCGAGGCGCTAAGGCCCCTTCCTCAACGACCGAGCGAAGCGAGGTCGTAGGGAGGGGATACAGCGCCGCACAGTTCTCAAACGTGTTCGGTAGCAAGCCCGCAGGCCCACGATTCGGTAGACTTAAGTTGCAACAGAGTATATACAGAGTTAATGGATCGGCACGAAATCGAGGGCTACGAAGTCCTCGACCGAGACGTTCGCCCCGTCGGAAATGGAGCGCACGTTCTCGTCCCGAAGCGATGGATCGGAGCGAACGTGAAGGTCGTCCGCGTCTCCGAACCCGACGCCGATTCAGGCGAGTAGGCCACAGTTATGCGCTACAACTACAGGTATCGGCTCAAACCGACCGACGAACTCCACGAGCGGTTAGCGTGGACCGTCGATACCTGCCGGCAGGTCTACAATCACTTCCTTCACCGGCTCAACCGAGTAGACGGAACCTCCGCCTACTCCGAACAGTCGCTCCTTCCCGACCTCAAACGCGAGTGGACCGACCTGAAGGACGTTCACTCGAAGGTCCTTCAGAAAGTCGTTCAGCGGTTGTACGACAACCTCTCGACGCTGAAGGGACGGAAGGACAACGGCTACCGCGTCGGCGAACTCAAGTGGAAAGCCCCGCAGGAATATCGCTCGATCAAGTACAGTCAAACCGGCTTCAAGCTCAACAACACGAGCGGTCGGCCTGTACTCTCTCTTTCCAAAATCGGCGATGTTCCGTTGGTCTACCACCGCGAGGTTCCCGACGACGCCACGATCAAGGAGGTCGTCGTGAAGCAGGAACCGACCGGCGAGTGGTTCGCCGTCCTCGGGATCGAAACCGAGAACGACGCACCACCGAAGCCCGAGAATCCCGAGCAGTGTGTCGGGATCGACGTGGGGATTCTGAAGTACGCCCACGACAGCGACGGAACCGCCGTCGAAGGTCCCGATCTTTCCGAGGAACGCGAGCGGTTGGAACGCGCACAGCGCGATCTCTCGCGGAAGGAACACGGTTCGGTGAACTACCGCAAGCAACAGCGCGTAGTAGCCCGCCGTCACGCCGACCTGAAGCGAAAGCACCGCGACTTCCTGCACAAGCTCTCGAACTACTACGCTCGGGAGTACGACCTCGTAGCGGTCGAAGATCTCGACGCGAAGGGTCTGATGGAACTCCCGTCGAACTCACGAAACCGCGCCGGAGCGGCGTGGGGCACGTTCCTCCGGATGCTCGAATACAAGTGCGAGCGGGAAGGAACGCACTTCGTCGCCGTCGACCCACGCGGGACGACGAAGGAGTGTTCCGAGTGTGGCGTTTCGACCGACAAACCGCTGTGGGTCCGCGAACACTCATGCCCGTCATGCGGGTTCGAAGCGGACAGGGACCTCAACGCGGCGTACAACATCCTGTCACGCGGACTCGATCAAGTAGGGGTGGTTCACCCCGATTCAATGCCTGCGGAGACTGCGCTCCCTACGGACACCCATTCGGTGTCTGCAAAGCGCGTCGTAGAAACAGGAAGCCCCGTCCTCAGCGAGGCCGTCAGGCCGAGCAGGGCGGGGTAGTTCACGCTGGCCGCTGACTGCTGGACATGATGCTGCTGCAGAGTCCCGGAATATGAGCGGTGCTGTTGTATATTATGTTGACGGGGAGGTGGTAAATGGGAGGTAGTCGTCTTCCCAGTCATGGCGCGCGGCAAGCGCCTCCTGGCCCTCCTCCGAGAGTTCGTAGTAGTTCGTTCGGCGATCGATCTGTCCCTTCTCGACGTACCCCCGATTGACGAGCGTATCGAGGTTGGGATACAATCGCCCATGGGTGATCTCACGATCTGTGTGTGCTTCGAGCTCCGTTTTGAGTTGCTGGCCCGAGGGCTGGTCAAAGCCAGCGATCACCCACAGCAAGTCGCGCTGAAATCCGGTCAGCTCAAACAGTGTCATGGTCGTCCACCGTGTACCTCACACGCATCCCATTTTGTTAATGAGAATGGTAACACCGCTTCTTGAGCGACCGCCTGGATAACCATTGCAAGAGTATCGATGTAATGCCAGAGCGTTTTTGATATTCTGGTATGCGGTACATTCCATGTCAAAAGGTTAGCGGTGAGTCATGATCGAGTGAGTTGGCGATGATGACTGGCTATCAGGACGGCTAGTGAATGCGTTGGATAGACGGGCTCGCATGAACTGGCGGCGCAGTGCTCGGCGACGTTCCTCGGAGAGGTAGTTGCGGAGGACGACCTCGGGGCTTGTGCTCCCTTGGTCGTCGGCGACCGCCTGGAGCGACTCGAGGATGGCGGCGGTCGCGCGCGTGTACGTTGCGTACCAGAACCGACGCCCCATCTTCGGCGTCGGTGCGCGGCCGTCGACGGTCACCTCGGCGCGGGTAGCGAGGGTGTCGAACCGCGACCGGAGCGTTCCCTGCGCGATGTGGCCCGTCGACGAGCGCTGCGAGGGAAAGAGGTAGCCGTTCCACTCGGGAGTGTCCTCGTCACTATCGTCGAGTTCGTCGACGCGATCGGCAAGAACGTCAAGGCCGTAGATGAGGGCGACCGTTCCGGGCCCGTTCTTGCGGTCGTCGAACGTGAGATGCGGGTCATCGGGATCGAGCGTTACCTGGGAGACAGAGAGGGCCGTCAATTCGGCGGGCCGCAATCCCCACGCGGCGAGGCCGACGATGACGAGTCGCTCCTCAGTGGTTTCGGCCGCCTGATACAGGGCACGAACGTCTGCGGCCGTAAGCGTGGGGTTGTCCGGTTCCGAGCGTTCCCAGCCGAACTCCTCGCTGGCGTTCGCGAGGGGATTGTAGGCGGCGTGGCCTCGGTTCTGCAGGTGGCGGTAGAACCGCTGGACGTCCCCGAGGTACTCAAGCCGGGAGGCGTCGGTCCCGAGGGCAGTGCCGACGGCATCCATCGCGGCGAGCACCCGCTGGATCTCCGCGGGCCGCGCACTCGTGTCGCCCAGCTGCTCGAGCAGACGTGCGTGCCCGTGGACGTCACGGTACGCCCGGACGTACTTCGCGAGGTGCGACCGAACGGTTCGAACACGTGACTCGGTCCGACCCTGGCGGTGGCGGAGTCGGTCGAGGAAGCTCGCCAGTGCCTGCTGCGTTGCCTCATCTTCCGTGGGCCATACAAACCCCTGCTGGTCGTCCGGGATGCCGACGACGTCGACGAAGAACTCCTTCACTGTGAGGTCGTGGTGCTCGCGCAGCGCGTACTGAATCCCGCCGAAGCCGTGTTCGACGAGCCACTGGTACGACGGACGCTCTGTCTCGGGATTGAATCCGTCGGCCTCCCGGTCGGGTGCGATATCCCGCCAGTAGAGATACTGGAGATCCGCCAGCGACTGCTGGCTCCAGCGGTACTCCCCCGTCATTGACCCCCGTCAGTTCCGCTGTAATCCCGCCGGAGAAGCCTGCTCGCTCTCTTCTGGGGTGATTCTGTGTCGTCGGTTTTCACGGGTGAGGGTTATTCTGATGTTCTATTAATACTTTTGTTGGGTGAGTTGTGGGGGCTGGCACAACATACTACATAGCCATTTCCAACGAAAGAGTAGAGATTCATTATAAACTATATGGCGCTATACTAACCTCTCGAACAGCGAGGTCCACAGTTTCGGAGGATGCGCTATTTTCGCGTGTTTACGGGACTTATCGTGAATTGAATGGCCCACATTGGTGGGGTATCAATTAACACACTTGGAGATATGCCATCGAATGCGCGAAAACAGTCTAAAATTCGACCTCTCACAAAGTGTTGCCACTCACGATAGGCGATCTGAGTCGGCGTTAAGCGCTAGTCAGGTGGGATAAGTGCCGAGCAAACCAACTCGACACACTCACCAGCCGTCAGAATCGGGGCATAGTCCATCTCTCCGCCGACACCTGCCTTCAACAGGAAATCAGTGAACCGCCAGATGTTGTGCAGCAACACCGCGAACACGAAGTAGAACGCCTTACGCGGTAATCCTTGGAAGACGTCTTCGCCAGAAAGTCGTTCTTGATACTCTTATACTCGTTCTCGATCTGCCAGCGGCGGCTGTACCGACGAGTGAACGTCTCAACCTCGTCTGGCTCGACTGAGAGATTCGTCGCAAAGACCGCTGTTCCTTCCCCTTTCGTTGAGGGAACGTACAGAAACTGCATCGCGTGCGACCCATGATCGACATGGACAGTCGCCGATTCAACGGCGACCTCCTGTCCATTCTCGTCCATCGTCTCGATAGCCTCCCGCTCGTCACTGTGGATGCGTTTCGGGATGAGATAGTTCACATCGAGGTTCGAGAGCGTCTAGTACACCGCTTTCGCGTCAAACTCTCGGTCGCACAGTACCATCTCAATCGGTACGTGCTCCTGTGCGCGTCGAACGAGTCGTCGAACTACACGATGAATCCGGTTTGGCGGGTTCTCGTCCCACGGGGAACTCTCACGGACGGGCTCGACAGCCAGAATGAGAGGGATATTCCACCCGACAATCGAAAGAGTCGAAAATTTGAATGCTTTTCCCTCGCCGTCTTTCGTCCCACTGACCATCGGCATTCCCTCCACGTTACCGAAGTAGCGAATAGTCGTGATGTCAATCGCTACGGTGACTGGACGGCGAAACGCGGACTCCGATTGGATCACCGAGAGGAGTCGTTCTGTCGCCTGCTGAAATCCTTCAAGTAATCTCTCCGAGTCAAATTGTTTGACTGCGCGGAGGTGCGTGTCTCCGTGGGGACTGTATTCTTTTCCTCGACGGAATTTGAACCGAGCCGCGCCTTGCGGAGTGCCACAACCGACCATTCCAATGAACGTCTGAAGCTCGAAGAATCGCGTATCTTCGTACGTCGCGTTGTGAGCTCTCCGGGAGTCGAACGGACCGAATCCATGCTTACGAGCGAGGCGCGTGGTTCGGAAAATCTCTTTTTCAGAGAACTCGCTAGTCGCTTCAGGCGCTTCAGAACCACTCTCGGGCGATCTTCTGACTTCCTCCAGTGGTCGGACTTCTGGAACAGCGAGGTCCTCGTTGTAGACCTCCCTGACTAAGAGGTGAGCGCTGGCGGTGATGTATCCTCGAACATCGTCATCGAAGCGGTTGCGCCATGCCCGCGAGAGAACTGATTCATCAGGAATTCGTTCGAGATCGAATACGTCGGCGAGTTCCGGGTGACGTGTGAGCGACCGATAACTGTCGCCCGTAACTTCCCGATAGAAGAAGAGCTTGAGCATCCCGTGAAACGAGTACGACGCGGGATGCCATGCTGGATACCTGTCCTCAAGTGTCTCGATTTGAAGTCTGAGATCGGTGAATGCGGTACAGAGATCCGTTCCTTCACGAAGGTGTTTGCAGAGTTCGAGAGCAGCGACGAATGCGTCAGTCAACCGTTGGCCCCGGGATACCATTCTAATGAGATAATCGTAATCGAGGACGCCCAGAAGCCTTGAGCAGCTACTCGTGACCCGCAACCGGCAGGGGTTCGTACGGTTCTTCGAGATACTCGAGGTCCGAATCCGACAGGTCGATATCCAGCGCCTCGACGGCGTCTTCTAGGTGCTCGACGCTGGTCGTTCCCACGATTGGCGCGTCCACAGCGTCCTGATGGAGCAGCCATGCCAGCGAAATCTGGGCCATCTTCACGCCCTTTTCCTCAGCCAGTTCCTCGACTCGTTCGTTGACTTTCGGACCGCCACCGGCCCGATACTCTTGGTGGCGTTCGGTCAATTCTTCGCCACGCGTCGTCGCCGTCATCTCCTCGTGCGGACGAGTGAGGTAGCCCTGCGCCAGCGGACTCCACGGAATCACACCGATATCTTCCTTCTCACAGAGCGAGTGCATCTCGCGTTCCTCCTCGCGGTAGGTGAGGTTGTAGTGGTCCTGCATCGTCACGAACCGTTCGAGACCAAGCCTGTCGCTCGTGTAGAGCGCCTCCGCAAACTGATACGCGTACATCGACGACGCGCCGATGTAACGGGTCTGGCCACGGCGGACTGCGTCGTCGAGAGCGCGCAACGTCTGTTCAATGGGGGTGTTGTAGTCCCAGCGGTGGATTTGGTAGAGATCCACCGTCTCCATGCCGAGGCGGTCGAGGGAGTTCTGAAGTTCCTGTTCGATGGCTTTCCGTGAGAGACCCGACGCGTTCGGATGGGGTTCGTCCTCGCCCGAGAAGAAGTTCGTCGGGAAGTAGCCTTTCGTGGCGACGACCTGTTCGTCGCGGTCGTAATCGTCGAGGACGGTTCCGAGAATTCGCTCGGATTCGCCCATCGAGTACGCGTTCGCCGTATCGAAGAAGTTGATCCCGAGGTCGATTGCCCGCTCGATGATTTCCCGTGAGTCGTCCTCGTCGAGAATCCAGTCGTGCATGTCGTTCTGGACGCCGAAGCTCATGCAGCCGAGGCAGATCCGGCTGACCTCCATCCCGGTCGAACCGAGTGTCGTGTATTCCATGGTCGATCTCGTTTGAAATGAAGAACGTGAGTCGCTTACCTTCGACGCTATTTAGAAAGCGCGTTTATGTATCCACGCGTGTCGAGCGTGGCGGTGAGGAGCTGACGCTCCCCCCGACGGAGCAAATCGGACATAGACGGCTGCGAGATACCGAGCTCGTCAGCGAGTTCCTCGGTGGTGACCTGGCGGGGGCGTTCATAGTAGCCGCGCGAGAGGGCGAGTGTCAGCGCTTCGTGTTGGCGCTCGGTCAACCCGTACGGCGAATCATCCTCGAAGGACGTCGAGTCGTGCGTCAAGGAGAGGATTTCGACGTCGATGTTGTTCTCCTCGCAGGTTGTCTGGAACTCGGACATCGCGGTGTAGTCCTTGAATAGCTTCTCCTCGAACCACCCCTCAGGCGTGACGAGTATCGAGTCCATGAGCGCACCGTCGGTGCTCCCGTCGAACGCCCCCGCGACCGTCTCGTCGAGTTCGACAGTGAGCTTGAGAATCGCCTTCCCGCTTGACTCGCCGAGCAGCGTCGCCTCGACGACCTCGTCCAGCATCGAGAGGTCGTCCTCGGAGACATCCTCCTCGGCGTCGATTTGGACGATGAACAGTTGCAGATTCGGTTGGAGATTGAGTCCCTGTATGCACTCGATCTCGTCCGAGCGCGTGTATTTGGCGATACTCACGAGCGGGAGCACCGGTGAGCTGAGGTGTTGTTGGGCGGTGATGGCCATATTCTGGGGTTAGGTTCTCGGTGGAGTTAAGCGACGACACGCGACGTATCGTCAATCAGCGTTTCAGTGGACACGAGTCGAAGCCGACTCCCGTACGCTACGGGCAGTTAGATGTCGTATTCGACATCGCTCAGTTGCTTCACCATCTCCGGGTCGCGGTGACTGAAGAACTGACTCTCGTCCTCGTCGAGTTCTCCAATCGCGTCCATATCCTCGGAGCTGAGTTCGAAGTCGAAGACGTCGAAGTTCTCCGTGATGCGCTCTTCGTGGACGGATTTCGGGATTGCGACGATATCACGCTGTATCAGCCAGCGGAGCACGACCTGGGCGGGCGTCTTTCCGTACTGCTCGCCGATGTCGGTGAGAGCGTCGTGCTGGAAAATGTCGTTCTTCCCTTCGGCGAACGGCCCCCAGGACTCGTGTTGGACGTCGTGTTCGTCGAGGAAATCGGCGTCCTCGCGGCGCTGGTAGAAGGGGTGGGTTTCGATTTGGTTCACTGCTGGCGTGACGTCGTTGTGGGCGATCAGGTCCATCACGCGGTCGGGGTGGAAGTTACTGACACCAATCGCCCGGACGGCCCCCTCGTCGTAGAGGTCTTCCATCGCCCGCCACGAACCGTGGACGTCGCCGAAGGGCTGGTGGATCAAGTATAAGTCGAGGTGATCGAGCCCGAGTCGTTCCAGCGAGCGCTCGAACGCATCTTTCGTGTTCTCGTAGCCGGCGTCCTGAATCCAGAGTTTCGTCGTGACGAAGACATCCTCTCGCGGGACGTCGCTCTTCTCGATGGCGTCGCCGACAGCCGCCTCGTTTTCGTAGGCCGCTGCGGTATCGATGAGCCGATACCCGGTGTCGAGCGCTTCGGAGACGCTGCGCTCGCATATGTCGAGGTCATCTATCTGGTACGTGCCGAAGCCCAGAATGGGCATCTCCACGCCGTTATTGAGGGTGACAGTGTACATCGTTTATGGGGTCAGGTTCTGTGTCGAGTTCGGTCGCAGCGCTATTCGTCTTCGCCGTACCAGTAGGAGGCGGTCACTCCACCGTCCATCAGAAAGTCGCTGCCGGTGATGAACACCCCATCCGGGCCCATGAGAAGAGCGGCGACGTTCGCCACCTCGTCCGGTGTGCCAGCGCGACCAGCCGTAGACGTCTCGATCATACGTCGATACCCTTCGCCACGGGGCCCGTCGAGTTCGTCTCTGGCGAGAGGGGTCATGATAATCCCTGGGCTGATCGAGTTGATCCGCGCGTCACGCTCGCCCCAACGAACCGCTTCCGCCATCACGCGTTGGGTGTTCCCCCGCTTCGAGAGCTGGTAGGCATGAAGCGTATCCGTTATCTCGACGGGTTGGAGGAAGGGGAGATCGAGGAGTTCCTCGACGGGTGTCGTGGCCAACGCCTCGTTCTGTTCGACGGTGAGCGGCGGGAGGCGGTGTCCGGACTGCGACGCGATGACTACACCGGTTCCTCCGGAGGCGATGACATCGCCGAACGTTTCGAGCACGAGCGCTGTGCCGTACAGGTCCACGTCGAAAATCCTCTCTACTGACGCCTGTGAGGGGGAGACACCGGCGGCGTGGACGAGCCCGGTTACGTCGCCGAGATCCGTGGCCTCTTCGGCAAGCGCTTCCACGGATTCACGTTCGGACACGTCAACCGTCGAAACGCTCACTTCGTAGCCGGTGTCTCTCATCACTTCTGCCGCGGCTTCAGCGTTCTCACGGCGTAGGTCTGCCAGGAGGACATGTTTGCCTGTACCGACGCGCCGCGCGATAGCTTGGCCGATCTGTCCGGCACCGATAACGACGAGTACGTCTGTCATCGCGCTTCCATCACGAGTGACGCCGGGTTCGTGGTCGGGGAACGGTTCGTTGTGATTCTTCCGCACTCGTTCACTGTGTGCATATCTGGTTTCTCGTTCGTGGTTCGTCGCTCGTCACCCGCTTCGGGTATGCCGTCCCGGTCGGTCAGTCGAGGACCGTCGGGTCGGCTCCCGCAGGCTGTGCGATGAAGGAGATGTGGCTAAAGGGGGCTTCGGAACCCTCTTTGTTCCCGTGCCAGTGCTCCTCGTCCGGGTCGAAGACGATGAGGTCGCCATGACTGACCGTGCGTTCTTCATCACGCGTCGCAACAATCCCCTCCCCGTGGGTGACGTAGAGGACCTGCACGCCGTCGTGGGTATGCCACTTCGTTCGCTCACCGGCACGGAACGTCACTTCGGACGCGCTCACGCTGTTGCCGTCGAACTCGCTCGAAACGCCTTCGGTGAAGAGTACTGCTGACTCCTGCACCGGGTGTTCCAATACTTCCGTCTCGGCTGACGCGATGTTTTTCACATCCATGTTCTTTCTTCGACCGTAACTTGGTCCCCGTGTCGCTTGGGAGTGATGCTATTTTCAAAGCCTGTTTAAGTACCATGTATGATGTAGACGCTTCGTGACAGGGTCGGTTTTGACGTTCTACTGGTCAATTTTCACTAGGACCTTGATTGCCTCACGCTCGTCCATCGCCTCGTATCCCTCTGGAACACCGTCGAGATCAACGGTCTTCGTGAATATTGGCGACGGATCAAGGGTTCCTTGGAGAACATCGTCCATGAGTTCCTCGGCGTACGCCCGGACAGGCGCGGGGCCACCGGTGAGCGAGGCGTTGCTGAAGAACAGCGGCTGGAGGAACGTCGGGTCTTCGACGTGTGGCACACCGACGTATCCAATGTTACCGCCGGGGCGAACAACGCCGGCTGCGGTCTCCAGTGAGGACTCCGCGCCGACACATTCGAGAACGTGATTTGCACCACCGTACGTGAGTTCTTGAACTTCCTCGATTGCTTCCTCGCCTCGACTGGAAACGACTTCTGTCGCGCCGAGTTCCGTGGCGAGTTCGAGACGATCCTCGTGATGGCCGACCGCGATAATGCGTTCCGCGCCGAGGCGTTTCGCGGCGAGGACCGCACAGAGCCCGACCGCGCCGTCACCGATGACGACAGCTGTGTCGCCGGGCTCCACGTCCGCACAGACCGCGGCGTGATGACCTGTTCCCATGACGTCCGTGAGCGGGAGGAGTGCTTCGAGCGCGTCCTCGTCGTCGGCGTACCGGTCAGGGACGCGGACGAGCGTGCCATCGGCCTGCGGTGCGCGGATCTTTTCACCCTGCGCGCCGCGGCCCTCGCCGCCCCAGAAGCCGCCGTTCACGCATGATGTATGAATTCCCTTGCGACAGAACTCGCATTCGCCACAGCTGATAGCGAACGGAGCGAACACGCGATCTCCCGGTTCGACCGACCGAACGTCGTCCCCGACTTCCTCGACGATACCCATCGGTTCGTGGCCGACCGGAGCGCCCTCTTCCTCCTCTTCTTCACCGCGGTAGAACCAGAGGTCTGACCCACAAACGGCTGTGTGGGTGATGCGAACGATCGCGTCCGTCTGTTCTTCGATTTCTGGTTCGGGTGTGTCTTCGATACGAATGTCGCCCGGTCCTCGGTAGACTGCTGCTTTCATGGGTAGTGTACAGTATACTGTGAGGCCGCGTACCGGATGTGCTTGATGCTATTTTGAAAGGGCGTTTAAGTGCGTCTCCGTATTGAGCGCGGATGTGAGGAGCTGCCGTTCGCCACGGCGAAGGAGGCTTGACAGAGAGGGCTGTGAGATGTCTAATTCTTCGGCGAGGTCCCCTGCTGTCACTTGGCGGGGGCTCTCGTAGTAGCCACGGGAGATAGCGAGAGTGAGAGCCTCTCGTTGTCGGTCAGTCAGTCCATCTTGTGACGAGTTGTCAGCTGTAGACGGATCGGGGGTAATGGAGACGAGATCGAGAGAAATACCGTGGCTCTCGCAGCTCCTCCGGAATTCGTTGAAACTCTCATACTCTTTGAAAACCTTCGTTTCGTACCATCCCTCTGTAGTGATGGTCGTTGGTTCGAGCTGTGCACCTTCGAAGTCGGGGGCGAATGCCCGCGATACTGATTCCTTTAGCTCGACAGTGAGCCTGAAGACCGCCTTATCACCTGTTTCTCCTAACGAATCTACCTCCACGACTTCGTCAAGAGGCAGGAGGTCTTCTTTGGAGACACCGTCATCAAGATCGAATTGAACTGTGAATATCTGAACATCTGGCTGCAAACAAAGTGCGTGAATGCACTCTAATTCGTTGGGTTGTAGCGTATTCGTGATACTGACGAGGGGGAGCGATGGAGACCGAAGGACGAACTCAGTAGTAATGGTCATGTATAGGTCCACGCTGTTTGGACGGTTAATCTTCTGGGTCTGCTCAGAACGAGTAGAAGGGGTGGCTTGATAACTCGTTCAATGGCGGTTTTTATTCACCGTCGCATGTATAGTATAAAGGCACGCATCAAAATCATCCTCCGAGGTTGTGCGAGGTCCACAGTTTCGGAGGATGGGCCAGTTCTTGGTTGAATCGCCGTCGACTTGTGGTTCTTCTCACCGATCACGCATCGACTTTGAATCCTTATGGTCGTAGTTATCGGGCGAGCGTAAGAAATTGCGTAGATTTTGGCGCTGCTGAATAGCGTTTCCACTCCCGAACAGCTAACTCGGCGAGAGCCCACCGGTCGTCGCTTCCGACCGCGTCACACGCTGCTTTCGCTTTTCGTTCGGAAACGTAGTAGTTGGCCTCCGCTTCGCCGAAGATGCCGAGGCCTCCCTTCCGGGTCTTCCCACTTGATGCTGTCGTGAACGTAGTGTCTGTCCCTGTTTGGACCATTAGATATCGCCCCCAATCGGGACGCTTTCGATCTGTTCTTCGAGATTCTCACTCTGTGATTCCAGCCGCTCGATCTTCGTTTGCGTCACTTCTGTATTATACGACTCTCCTTCAAGCCGGAATACGAACTCGTGACGTGCCGTCCGGTGTCCTACTAGCATGAGGTGTAACAGTAGAGTAACAGGTATCCGTCGGAGGGACAAATGCCGCCTGCTCGCAGCGGCGCGGGCACCCCACCTATGGCGAGGGCGATCACATTGGCACTCTCCAGTCGCCCTTCGCACCTCCCTTCCGGCGAGCGGCGAGCGACCGCCGGACGTCCCCTCCCTCCGGTCGGGGGGACGCTCAGGCTTCCGGGTCGGGGGGCACGCCCCCGCTTCCGGCCGCTCCGCGCGGACTGGGACCCGCGCTCCGCTGGTCCTTCGCTACGGTGAATAGGGTGAGAACCGACCGCCGTGATCACGCCGGGGCGGGTTCCTCGCCGGGGTCGTTCCCGACGAGTTCGACGTCGAGGTGGATCCGTTTGTAGGGAAGGTACGGCCGCTTCGACTGCCCCTCGTCGACGACGAACACCAGGCCGTAGTCCGCGAGTAGCGTGACGTCGTCGTGGACCGTCCGGTAGTCACGATCGAGGTCCTCGGCGAGCGCGCTGATACTCTCGGCGGCGCCGTCGGTGTTCATGAGCGCCCGGAGGAGTTCGATCCGGCGGTCGGTGAGGATCTTCCGCAGCTCGCCGACCGTCGCGAACGACACCACGGCGGGCGGTGCGTCGCCCTCGGCGATCGCGTCGGCCGCGTCGACCGTCGCCTCACGCATTTCGTCGAACGTCTCGACGGTCACGCGAAGGGTGTCGGGGTGCGGGCGGTCGCGAGGGTCGCGGTACTTGTCGGGCCAGCCGTCGTGGTCGGTGTCAGTCATGGGGTGAATCCTCGGTGGTGGTGAGTTCAGCAATGTCGGTCAGGAACCGCGCGACGTGCAAGACGATCCCGTGAAACTCGATGCCGGTGTCGTCGCCGAATCGGATGTGTCGGTGGTGCCAGCCGAGATCGACGTCGTCGTGTGCGTCGTCGTAGCGGAGTATTTCGCCGCCCTCGGGGTGGTAGTACTGGAACCGATAGAACCACCCGCCGGGATAGTCGTCGTCACGGATCGCGAACATCTCGACGCGCCCGCCTGGAACGGCGCGATTCAGTTCAAGCGGGTGGGTCTCCGGCATCCTGCTACCTATTATGACCTATGACCCCATAGACCATAAGCATTCGGGGCTGGCCGACGGCGCCGTCAGACATCGAGTCGCGGCCGGGACCGTACCGCTCGGCATACGCTGCCATCATGGCGAGGGCGTCTTCGGGGTCGTCGATCCCAGACCGGCACTTGCGCACGATCATGCGCGCCGCGCGCTTCGTCAGGTCCTCCTCGTCAATCCACTCCTGTGCCTCGTCGGGTAGGAGGAGGTACGAGAGACGTTCGCTGATGGTCGAACGGCTCTGACCGAGTTTCTCGTGGAGCGCCTTGACATCCGGGTGGTTCTTCCCCACAACATGTATGCCGTCTGTGGGGTCATGACCCCACAAATTGTTAATGTATTCCGCGTACGCCATCTCCTCGCCGTCAACGGTGACGCTGACGTTTTCGGCGAAGGCCCACGCTTCTTGCATGGGGGTGAGGTCTTCGCGTTCGAGGTTTTCGGCGGTCGGTGAGGAGAAGAGGCTCGTTAGGCGAGGGCGTCGAGCAGCTCGCGATCCTCTTCGATAAGCTGTCGAATCCGGTCGCGGTAGGCCGCGCGTTCCTCGTCGGCCTTCCGCTGGTCGTGGTGGCTCACTGTCTCCCTGCAGGCTCAGTCGGAGTCGGCAGACTCGCGATCCGCACGGGAGGGCGTCCGCCCGCGCTCCCACGCCCGGACGTCGACGCCTTCGCCTTTGAGGTAGTCGCGAATCTCATCACGCTGCTCACGCATCGCGTCGCGAACTGCCTCGATCTCGGCGTCCGTTACCGGCTCGTGATCCCGTGCCATTGTTCAAATCTCCGTGTAGGCCTCGCGTTCCTCGTCGGCCTTTCGCTGGTCGTGGGGGCGTTCACTGGGCATCGCGGTGTTCCCGGAGGTCGCGATCGAGGCGCTCGCTCACGGCGTCGACACTCTCGGCGATATTCGTCCCCCGGTACTTCCCGAAGCTCTTCACGTGCTCTCGGGGTCGCTCAGGGGATCAAGCCCCCCGACACACTCCCCGTAGCCGACGACCGTCCCCTCTTCCGGCGGGGCGATCTCAAGCTCGGCGGCCCCGCGTTCGATCTCCTCGGCGGTGGTCCCGGTCGCCTCGGCGAGGACCTCGCTCAGCTCCTCGGGCGTGAGAACCTCGTTCTCGGCCGGAGCTTTGCGGCTCATACGTCCTTGTAGCGGATCCGCAGTGATAAATGTGCGTGCAGAATCGCCCCCGTCGGGAGACCATCGGGGCGGTCTGCCGGGCGGGCGACGCTCCTCGTAGACGTCACTGAAATAGTCAGCTTCGCGTCGGAGGTACTGGTCGCACCCACGAACCACTATCCCCGGGTTCGACGGCAGCGGTGCGTGCCGGACCTGGAGGTGTACCGGCCGCTTCGAGCGTCGGGCAATATCGACGTGCAACCCCTCGCGATAGACGTCGTGGCCCTGAATCGACGTTTCGTTGTGGTCCATCCGCTGATTGGTACGGGCTCCCACCTGTGCAGGACAATGGCGGGGGGATCCCTGCTATTGTCCTTGGCCAGGTAATGGGGTCGGCGCGACGACACCACCGACTCGGGAGTGCTTTCCCGGCTGTCGACCGTACCGACGGCGATCACGAGATGACTGTCAGCTCCCCCGGGGGAGAAAGCTTATGCCGAGCAGGCCGTGGATCTGTGATATGGTCCCACGCACATTCGTGGCCGGATTTATCCTCGGAGCAGCTGCCACGTTCTTCGCCCTCGGGCTGCTGGGCGTGCATCTTGACGATCACGACGTCGAGACGGCACCCGACAACTTGGTCACTGTGGAGGTTGGCGACGGATCAGGAAACGTCTTCCCGTCTCCCGATGCTCGCTGACGGTCGTGTGCCCGTCGGGCCGATCCGACGCGTGGCTGCCGTGGCGATAACGGACCACGCGCGTCGTCTGTAGCAACAATGACGACGACAACGAGTTCGACAGTGTCCGCCTCAACGAGGAGACACTTACGGCATTCGGTGAGGAGGCGGTTGGGGCTGTCTCGCTCAACGTACCTCCACTAGTTTGTCGAGTCGCGTGACGATTCCTCCGACGACTACAACCAACTGCGCGTAGACGACGAGTCACCACTGACTACGAGCAACTACTGGCCAACGACGAGCGACTCCAGCAGCGCGCGGATCGCCTCGAACGGGAGAACTAGCTGATGCTCGAACAGCACGAAGAGCACAAAGACCATTGGGAACTCGTTAACTACGCCCAGGAGGAGCGGTCACTTTCTCGTCAGCGGGCGAGTGCAGAGGGGAAACGCGGCTCAAATGGTGGCTCTTCGGGACGCCGGACGACTAATGATGATCGGATGAATACACACGCTCAAGTCAATATAGGTGTTTAAGCACGGTCTAGTTAAACCGTTACTGGCGATTGCGAACAGCTGCGATGAGTTCGATTTGTGTCCTCGTTCACGATCGGATCCGACGGTGAGCTGTCAGCCCCCGCTCGGCATACACATGTTTCGCGCTATCGTAGCCTGTTGAAGGTGTGCTCATCTCACTCAGCGTCCTTCTCGGCGACCATCCAGACGAGTTCTCGCCCAATTTTCTTACTCAGAACGAACCCTTCTGCTTCGAGTTTCCGGTGCCGATAATCTGCCCCTTGTCGGGTGACGCCGACGGTCTCCGCCACCTCTCGGGTCACTGCTAGGTCGTGCTCGCGAACGGCGGCGCGGCACGACCGGGTCCTGTCGAACACCGAATTCCTACCGGGTCGCTGAGCACATCTCGGCGAGGATGGCCGCCATACGCTCCTATTCGTAACAACAGCTTCGCAGGACGTCACGGATTTGTCTCCCCCGGTACGCGGGTGAACCCGAGCGTCGCAAAATCGCTATCGAAGGCGAATACGTGTTCAATGTCATGCTCTTGGGCAAGAACGGCGCTTATATGATCAACGAGTGAGATCTGTTGATCGTCGTATCGAGCGAATTCGTCACAGGCGGTGGCGAACTGCTCCGGGGAGACTGAGAGAACGGTGAACACACTCGAGGTTCGTATCCGTTCGAGTGCGCTTCGGGCCGGAGCATGCCCCTTGCGATACAAAATCAGCCGGGTGAGTTCGGCCAGTACGTACCGACTCGTATAGAGTGGTCGGTAGGGGAGGTCAGCCGTTTGAATCCCGTGAAAGACAGCCACAGCGCGGTCGTGCTGCTCGTCGTCATCGTCGTACCATGCGTAGAACGCGCCGGTGTCGATGAACAGCGGGGTGGGACCGGGCGCACGACTGCTCATGTGTTCCCGTCAGAGGCCTCCCGATCGGCCTGCCACGCCTTGACGAGATATTCATCAACGTTCGTGGACACATCAGTCGGTTCGCCCCCCGAAAACAACCCGGCCGACGACCAGAACGGATCGTCAGGGTCAACCGCCGACGTGGACGCTGCTCGGCGAGCGACCGCCTCGTCGAGATTCACAAGCGCCTGGGTACGCGTCGGCCCACGAGCACGCACCCCGGTCTGTTCGTCGATTGCGATCCAGTCGTTGTCGTCTCTGCGGGTCAGGGTGATCGTCTCGGTGCTCATGGGGTGTCCTCCGGACGAATCCAGATCGCGCGCCGGGGTTCGGGCTTTTTCTTTCGAATGGCGCCGTGGGTGGCGAGTCCATCTAGGACCTCATAGGCTGTGCGGCGCGGGACACCGAGTGCGTCGGCGAGTTCGCGCGTCGTGTAGGGTTCGAGCGCATCCATCGCCGTGAGGAAATCCTCGGCCGTGATATCGTGCGACGCCTCGAACCGACCTTTGTTATCCCGTTGGCGCGGGTCGCTCATAGTTGTACATACGACGGCTACCGGTTAATCCTTGCCCTGTAAGGTACCGGTGGATTTATATTCCATGCCCTACAAGGCATGGATGGAGACAGCCAGTCCCTCCGGGGCGTTTCACTTGATAGGAAACGCCCACGTGGTAGGAACACGCGGGCTGGCTGTCTAATGGACTAACAGCCATGCCGACACACGAGATCACAGCAGAAGACTGTACCGACTATAACCTCGCTCAGCGCGACGTCCGAGCGCTCACTGAGTACCTGCTGGTCGTCGCGGAGGCGCCCGACCTGTACGTGGTGTACGGCGAAGGTGGTGATGAATACACGGTGGATGCGCGGACCGGTGCGTGTACGTGCCCCGACGACGAGTACCGCCAGCCCACGGGTGGGTGTAAGCACGTCCGTCGCGTTGCCTTCGAGACGGGTGCACGCGACGTCCCAACCTGGGCACATCGCACTGCGATGGATCCGCTACTCGTCGAGGCACTTGCGGAGCACGAGGAGAAGGGCGAGGACGAGACGGCCGCTGGCGCGGCCGTCGAGGGTGAGACAGAGACGGAGACGGCTATGCCCACGATTGCGACGGACGGTGGCGAGCTCGTCATCGTCGGCGATGACGAAGAGGTCCTCGACGGTTCGGCGTTCACCGAGTCCGTCGAACCGCTTGCGCAGGGCGGTGAGCGCTACGTCCGCTGCGAAGGGTGTGGTCGTGAGCTGCTGATAGCGCTTGGTGGGCGCGATGCACTCCTCCACACGGAGGGCTGTCCAAACGCGAAGCGGGAGGACGATGGGCAATGATTGCTGCGTGTGACTGCTGCGGCGGGATCAAGCGCGACGTTCGCCGGGTGAAGATTGACGGCGGACTGCGTGAGCTCTGTTCCGACTGCCGGGACGATCTCGAGGTGTGTGAATAACGGCGAGTTCGCCGTTCTCGCTCTTGACGATCAACCGCGTCATGTCGCTCTGCGCGGAGTGCTGCCGGCCTGCCATCACGACGCTTCGACTCCCAGTCGTGCTGACAGCGGCGGTCGCTGCGATCGGCGTAGCGGGCTCTGCGATCGAGCACTACACGAACTACGTACTCACCGCGCTTGTTGTCTATGTCGCGGTGCAGCAGTTCCACACCGACGTCTCGCGGGCAATCGCGGTCGCTAGACGGACTGGGATCGGCTGACGTCTGGACGGCAGCAGCACGGCCGAGAGCGGCTCTATGTGCTCAGGTAAGGAGCACCCCGTCAAGGTACTAACGACTGCGGAACGCAATTCGGTTCAATCCTTTCTATGCTACCCCTCTTATCACGCGAAATTTCTGTACATCGTTACCTTGCAGAGTTTGAGAGACGGACTCTCAGAGATCTCCATGAGTCCTACCTGTACCGTGCGATTCAGAGATCTTGGCCGAAGATAGATCCAGGCGAATCTGTCGACGTAATATCGTCTGAATCACCGCTGAAGATAATAGGACTGGCGTCCCCTTCCTAATCTGTTCATACTGATTCTCAGCCCAATTGAGCGCCTCAACTGAATCGTTGACCAAGATACCGCTGATCCCACCTTCCTCAAAGATGATGACACCTGCATGCGCATTGTCTGCAATCCAAAGTCCGAATGAAAATGGTATTGAGGCACTGAAAAACGAAATACAGGGATTGTCAACAGCTTCGCTCATCAAATTAGGATGAAGACTATAGAGTTGCTCGAAGAGAGTTGATGAAACTACTACTTCAACACAGGAGTCATCACCGTTCGTGACTCGATCATAGAACGGCTTGACGTATGCGGAAATTGCAGAGGGAGTGAAGATACGGAATCGAGTTGCAGTGGTAGCTGCCTCTAACAGGACGTGCATTACCTCATCGGGGACCGGTCCCCTGGAATCGTTAAGATCTGCGCCAATGAGGAAGGCAGAGTCAAGCGGACTCTTCGAATCGAGAACATCAGTTATTGATGAAATATCGCTAAGGCTAGTCAACTGGGCTAAGTACTCCTCGTGGACCTGAACCATGCACTGGCCAATGATTGTAGTATACCATTGGCCCTTGGTGAACGTGACTAGTTCAGCTTCACTAAGGTCACGGATAATATCATCAAGTGTTGAGCGAGGAATACTAAGATCATCAACCAGATCTCGTTTCGTTTGTGGTGTCTGAGTAAGGGCCTGAAGAACACCGTAGCGGGCAAGGAGGAGTCGTCCAAGTTCAGTCGAACTATGCATTAGGTCAATCCCTCACACTCCAAGATATTAAATCCTACCTATATGTGTGATAATAGTGAATGGCTAGCTACGAGTCTATCGTGTGAGGGAGGAAGTTTGGGAGGGGGTGGTGATTTTTCGTTGTAGTGCAGATATTTCGTGATTTTCTGGAGAGTTAGAGTAAATATAATGGAGTTCATCGGTGTGCCTGTGAAGTCCCCGTGACGAAAGGAAATGAAAAACTATCGCGTCGCAAGGTCCTGCAAACAACTAGTATCGCTCTCGGTTCGCTGAGCGTAGCTAATACGGTCAATGCTGAGGAAGGAGTGACAAACTCCAATACAATCAATCTCGACACTTCTTCGATTGATTATGTCGATAATGCGCAAATCGTGGTTTTTAGTGATGGGAATTATACAATCACTGCAAGCGGATCCGAAGTCCCCCAATCCAACGAAAAAATTCCCGTGCTGCAGATCGAGACCAAGTACGGAGATGGTCCTACAAGCAGTAAGCCTGTGCCTATAGAGGATTTTCAACCTGATCGAGTAGAAGGCACAATTGAAATAGTTGATACGGAACAAGTGATCAAAAAAGGCGGATCTGGAGGTGGATCAAATAAAGAGCATGCTTCCGGTCGAGATCCGAACACGCATTCATTCTTCTCGAGTAGCTCAGTGGAAGCGCAAGCGGAAGAGAGTGACAGTGGTACGGACTATACGACCGACTATGAGGGAGGACTACAGGTCGGGTTGAGTGAGGCGTCCTACAATGATATCAACCATGGGCAGACATCTCGGTGGTCTTCCTCTGGTGGAGAGGTCACTTCATACAGTGACCGATACTGGTGCTGGTACGTTGGACCCAATGCAGCTGGTGCTGATCACCAAGCTGGGGGTTTCCAAGAAACGGACTGGGGTGGAGATACACTGTATAGCAAATCGTTCTCACAGTACTACCGCGATCTAACTTACAAATCGTACTACGCGTATCTCTATGCCGCGTTGACAATGAACCCAGACGGAACTATGGGATGGTGGGGGCAAACAACCACACAGGGCAACGAGGGACAGTATGATCCACCTACATCGTACTTCAGCCTTAAAACACAATATTGGTCATACTGCAAGAACTGGGCATAACAGTACCAAGGTTATCATTTTTGCTCAATGATCTATGGCCCTACTATCGCAGTCAGTAATGGTTAAAGCTTTCAACAGGGTTCGTCAATCCAAATATACCGGAGAAAACCGATGTGGACTGTGTACCGTATTTAATCTCACCCTCGCGACTTTCATTAGTATTTTAATCGCATATAAATGTTTGGTCGGTGGTTTTTTAGCCTTTACTGGATCAATCATACTTATCTATCTCCGTGGTTATCTCGTACCCGGCACTCCAAAACTAACAAAACAGTATTTCCCATTAGAAACCCTTCGATGGATTGAAAAAGAGCTGATACCGATCGCTCGTAGTCATCTTAATCCAAATATTTATATAATTCCGAACGGACCAGTTGAATCAGCAGTCACAAAATATTCAGACAATAATAGAATGATTGAGGTTGATTCGTACAATTATTTCCTCAAAGAAGATATCCTTGAAGTTTGTAGAGATGGTAACGACCTTTGTCTCACTGATCAATTCAAAGTCAGATGGCACCGTGAGATGGAGCAGTTCTACGATACAAACCTAAAGGGGGGTGAGATAGCGTCTGTAATTGGTGTTCAAGTAAACCATAATAGGTGTGAAATTAAGAGACATGGTGAGGAGCGGTTACTTCTAATAGAACAAAAGATGGTTGGGAGATGGCCATCCTACGAGGCACTTATTGCTGATGTTGGCGCTGCACATGTGTTAGACGAGTATTCAAGGATCTGGAACACCTATTCTCCCAACCAAAAAGGGATAATCCTCGATAATTTACGTCTATTCATTGAACAGTGCCCAGATGGAAGCGGATCAGTCAGTATGAAACAAGAAACGATAGAAACGTGTTGCTCTTCTCAGGATATAATCACGATCAGGTGTGATAGCACGGGCGCTCGGGTCTTTGAACGTCCAACTGCTGATTAAATATTGATCTAGATATCTATCTAACACACATGGTTAGTTACTCAAAACATTCGAGATCAGAACAAAGGAGATAGCGACCTAACACTAAATAGTGTTAGTATTGGATGGCCCCTTCGTCACATCTCATCAATTCGATAAACTATGATTTGACTTTAACCAAAAAGTATGTCAATATGGATCTATTTCACTTCCATGACTCATTTATCGATTACCGGAGAGGGCAAGTTCGGTTGGTATCTATTACTCGAAACTACTGTTGGTAGAGCTACTGTTGAACCGAGCCTGTAAACCTACCAAAAGGTACTTATCCTCACCAAGTGTATTAGAATATATGGTCACACACTCGATTGGAAACATGACGAATACGAGCCTTCGGAGTGTTTTGTTTATGCTCGTAGGTATTCTCCTAATAGCTGAAATAGCGTCTTTGATAGCGTTAGATGTACGATCCCCATTAATTGCCGTATCAGTGATTGTCATTGGCGGACTACTTGGATATGGTGCAAATCGGATCGTTAGTTCCCGACCGAACCATTAGACTTGTCTGGCACTGTCTAGTGCTTCTTCAAGCGTGAATAGATGAGTCGATACCGGTTCCACTACCAATGTTCTACGTACTCAGTTTATGCTTGAAGCACCACTAGTTACGCCAGTTTGAGGAGCGAGCAGGTCGTTGAGTCGATCGACCAAGATGCTCACAGACCTGCTCAGCGAGTCGTTTGCGGTGAATGTAGAAGAAACTTGGGAGCGCGAGCGGACGGCAATTGCGTCAGAGCGGTCGCCGTCTGCCTCCACGCCCGGACACCGTGATCTCTTGGAATCTGCGCTCATTCCTGCTGCCGACTGAGCTGCCCTGTTGTTCCCGATTTCTACTGTCTCGCCGCCTCGCGTCCGTTCCGGGGAGTTGTATGGGTGGTCGAAGAATAATGACCATGAACCAGACACTTGAAGCGGTCGCTGCCGTGCTATCGTCGGGGGATACAGGGCGTGGTTCCCCGGCCCTGAACCGTCGTTCCTGTAATCGTACTCTGTCGGCGACATTGGGACTAGCGGATATCTCTGTTGTTCAGCTTCGTCAAAGCTTAGGAAACGATGGAGGGTGCGACACCGCGGTAACATTCGATCTGTTAACCAACAACTGCGATTTCCTGCTGGTATTTGTAGGTTAATCGTGGCTGCACCTCCAGACTGCTAGCTCTTCGGACGACAACTCAATCTACCTCCGACGCAGCTCCTTCTATCGGCTGGTCTCCACGTCATATCGATCTTGAACTGCCTCGAAAAACTCACTTGCGTTTACCAACTCAAGGCGATCCTCGTACCCGTGCGTCGCGAGCGCCCGATCGATACCACGAAACGCCGCTCGATCGTTCGTGTAGACGGCCACCGACACCGTATCACCCTTCGCGAGATGCTGTGCGGCTACACCGCCAACTTCGCCGTCAGCCTGCTCGATATCGTGTTCTGGGCGATCATCGGCGACTGCAATATACCGTCGTATCATATCCATCGTCGTCGAGACAACCGGATCGGCGTACTCAACGTTCTCAATAACGCGGGCCCAGCAAGCCGCAATCGCCGCATCGATCGGGGGTCGATCATAGGGCGCCTCCGCTGGTGTCAGTTCCGCGTAGACGCGTGGCGGGACGAGCAACACCGCGTCGGCTGCGGTGACGGGGCGTTCGAGCAGCGAAACGGCGTCCGCTCGCTCAAACTTGATGAATAGATTAGTATCGATGACGTGTGCCTCAACGTCAGGAACGAAGCGATCTTTCGCTCGTGATCCCTCCTCATCCAACTCTTCGACGGCAGCATCAAGCTCGTTGAGGTCGAGCTCACCTTCACCAGTACTGGAGATAACCGTTATATTCTCTGACTTCTAGAGGTAGGCATGAATCGACGCAGGTTTCTTACCGCCTTGGTTAGTCTATCTACCGTTCTTACGGGGTGTACATCGACCAGCGGTGATCCCGAGTTTGCGACCACCTCAACGTCTATTACTGCACTCTCTCGCGAGTGTAGCACTACGGCTAAGGACACGGCGACGATCCATCGAGGTGATACTCAGAAAGATATTATCATTAAAGGAACACTCGCAACTGATCAGGTATGTGATGATCTCTCGCTGACTGTGCCTGTAGCCATTGATGATAGCAATCCACGAGCGGCAGAGATCGAAATCAGAACGGTTGACTCGACACCGATAGATGGGTGTTCCTCGTGCGCTGGGCTAATCCAGTACCAAGTTGATGTTTCGTTTACTGAACCACCAGCGTATATTGCGGTCCAACACAAGAATAGTGCAACTACAGACGGTTATATCGTCGAGAAACAGTTTGGGATGAATACTGAATCTATAATTACGGAAAAAGAGTAATTACAGTGCAGTGTACCTTTATCAGAGCCGTGTTCAGTTAACCATCCATACGTTCCGTTTTTGTTGTTCTTCTCACTGCTACTCCGCGATAACTGAGGACTCTGCGGTGACTGTAATCGGCGGGTTCGTCGCGATGTACGTTGATCCATGATCTTTAACGTATTGGATGGATTTTGGCGTCATCGTGATATCGCGGCCATTAACACGAACAGGGATTTTTCCGCCCACTACGTTCCGGGCGACGTTTAACCCTCTTATATCAGCGCGCGTTACTTTAATTACACCGAAATATTCTTTTTCCTCAGGAGTCATTGACTCAGGATGTCCCCATTCATAGCGATCCGTCCCACCGACAAGACTTGCCGTCGCATAGATATCCCCCTCTGTGAATCCAAGATCCCAGCGCGTTTGAAGGATTCCTGCCTGTGAGTAGATGGACATGTTGTCTGTCCAATCGTTACTGGCATAATCTTCGTGAATATCGAAATCGAGGTGGTGACCGACCTCGTTTTTTGCCCCTGAATCATTATAGATTCCTTCCCACGTCTTCGGCATTGACGAGCTTGTATGGGTGAATGCATCAAGCAATCCATCGGCCAATGATGCCGCTGTCAGAACATTGGCTGCGACTGCTCTCCCCAGTGCGTCCGCTGCCGTCGCAAGCGCATCGGTCACCGTGCCCCAGGACTCACCGTTATCGTCATCAGGTTTTGGATACATCCGATTACCAGTCGCATCAATCGCGGCTAGCGTTGTGAGGTCGCTATCGCGCTCATCTATTGCCATAACATTCCGTTGCATATCTCGTTCCTTCCGCGTGCCGGCCAGATTCGTCGAGACACCATGGCCAGCGAGATGGAACTCGTGGTTCCAGTGTGTACTACCAAGAAACGTATCTTTCAGCTCAATACTTGATGAGAGTGTGATGAGCTTGTCTGTTACCGTGTTAGCCGTTGCAGTCTCTTGCCACGTGTGAGGAGCAGTAGCCGCTCTCACTGGCGGCGAGTACAACAGCGCTCCGGTAGCGAAGCTGGTGACCCCGAGTGACTGGAGGAGTGAACGACGACTCATTTTACTCTCCTGGTGTCTGTCTGGTCTCATAGTAGACGAACAATAAACATCTCCGATTATTAAAAACTTTGCTTAAATTGAATATAATCTATGAGATTATTTCTTAGATAGATTACTATCAATCTTATCAGGGACACGTTGATTGAGGATGGCGGAGAGCTTTGTTCTCCCGGTGATCGAAGCGGTCTCATCCCTTCTACGTCAGCCAGGACGGCAGCTAGTACACCGAGCGTTAAACTTGTTAATCGATGATACGCGATGGCTCACCCCGCTCGCCGCATGCCGCCCCTCCGCCTGCTCACGGTTCCCTTCGGTCACCGTTCGCGGCGAGGCGCTCTGTACCGTCGCGCCGCGCTTCACTCGCGACCGACCATTCCGGGTTGTGGTTCGCTCCTCACGTCGCTCACCGGTCCGGGCGTCTGGTTTCGACGCCAGCGGGTACCCGCGAGGGGTTGCACCCTCGTTGGCGTCTGGTCTATTGAGGAGTCGATACAGGAGAGATACAACTTTTCCGAAGACGAGTGTGACTCCGTTATGGCTCTTCGCCGGGCGTAGTTGCGGTTTGCTGTTGAAGCGTCACTGCGAGTGTTTGGGGAACTGCCCCGTCACGGCGGTACTCGCGAATCAGATTCGCGACGTACCACCCGTCATCGTCGGCTGACTCGGAGGAACGATACTGGCGACGCTGACGTGTCTCTGATTCGTCGATGATCCGTGCCGTGAGACTGAGTCGCTGTTCGGAGAGTGTATCCCGGACAGGATCCATCACCAATCCACGCGGGAGCACCACGCCGAACAGCGCCACGAAGGACGTCTGCAAGTCCACGGTCGTGAACGAGTTTACGCTCGCAGGATCCGTCTGTTCTATCCAATACTCCGAACGGAGGGCGTTCCAGTCATCGGCATCTCGGATCACGGTTCCGAACGTGAGTGCCTGCGGAACCTCATTTTGGGGTGTTCCCTGAAGATTGACGCGTCGGTTTCGAATTGCCAGGACTGTTTGACCCGCGGTTCGACGGGTGTGATGCTATCTGCGAGTGCGGTACAACCACTGAGTGCGGTAAGTCCGCCAAGGGAAAGCACTCCTCCTACCTCAAGGAATCGGCGGCGTGAGATCATCTCATTTGGTAGACGTCACATTACAAAATAACAGTATCTCCTCTATTTACATTATTCTGACATAGATTATATAAAAATGTAATATCTCTTGATCCAATAGATTATCGAGAGTGATAATACCTCAGAATAGACAATCAACAATCGGACGACGTTCGTTCTTAGCTGGACTCGGAGCGACGAGCGTCGCACTCAGTGCGCTTCCCATGACGAGCGCTCGCCCTCCGCGTCATGCGCGGATCTACCAAAACGCCCTCGACGTTCGTGACCGGACGCATAACCACGCAGATTTCGTCAAGTATCTCACGAAGCACGGTGCTACGGTGTCTACGCAACGAACGGTCGATGCGTTCCCGAATCGCGACTCAACGACCACGCTGGCGAATGAGAGCAATGGGAGTGACGCCACAACAACGCAGAATGGTGGTGTGACAACGCAGAAGATCGATACTGACGAGATCACGGGCGATATCACGTTGACGCGATTCCACGGTGGCGGTCAGGTCGATACCTATGTCGACTATTATTTCGACATCGAAACCCACCAGTTCGTCGGCGAAGGGAACGCGGATCATATCGGTGTCGGATGGAACGACGACCACTACCTCATCATCGACTACACGTGGTACTGTAACGACAGTAGCCACATTGGCTTCGAAGAATCAGAACCAAATGGCTTCGATCACTGGTTCAACGACAAGTGGGCAATTACGACGAACACGACGTGGTATGATTACGTCGGCTGCCGTATCGAGGAGCTTTCAACGAGCCAAGAGCGTTATGTCCGTGGTGAACACCTTCACACATGGAACGATGCAAGTCTCGCGGGCTTTGGCGTCTCGCCAAGTGGTGGTATCAACTTCAACGTGAACAACTCGAGTAGTTCGTGGGAAGGTGCGTACGCAACCGTCAGAGAAAGCGATGCAGACGACGTCTGGTGTTGTTGACTCTGGTATGCCTGCACCGGGCCACTTCTCGTTGTCCTGTCACACGGCGAACTACAGCCACCAGATCGCGGTCAAGGGGGCTGATACGTCCGCCATGAAGCCACGTTGCTAGCTGGTGCCGCAACGTGAGTTGGGTTCCGGTAAGCATTCGAGAGGAACGTCACCACTCTACTGCCAGTGACTCAAGTGGCCATTTTGTTGGTCTTCGACCTCCTCTCAAATTCAGCGAATGGCACGCTGATTCTGACGAAAGTGGTGTTAGAGATGCTTGAGCGACAGAAGATCGTCCTAGGAACGATCGTTCCGATTGCGGAGGTGCCGGACGTGCCGGTTAGCGAGGTGACGGTTCAAGGTGAGATCACCACCTATGGGATCCTCCCTCACCGAGTATCCAGTAGGTGGGATTGATCGAAGACGAGAGCGGGCGAATCAAGTTTACGTCGTTGACCCACGACGTAAGGGTCAAGCAGCCGATCGTTCGAGAAGGCCAGACGGTGCGATTCCGGGCGGCAGCGAAGAACTGGTACAACGGTCGCTGTTCAATCGCGTTGACCGGATGGAGCCGGGTAGAGTTCCCCGAACGCGGTCGGTGGTGGGAATAGCCGGTCGTCGCAGTCTTCTTTTTTGCTGGTGCCCGATCACCCACTTCCCACCACCCCACCCTCCGCTCCGTGCTCGCTTCGCTGCGCGCGCAGCCACAACCTCGGTGACTAGGTCGTGCGTGCTAAAGCAGGAGATTGTAATCACCCGATACTGTCGAATTTGGCGTGTTTTTCTGCGCCCTGCTGGGTGCGGGCGCAGGACTGAGTGCTCACATGAGGGTGTCAATGAATGTCCGAGAGCAATCACGTGTACCGATGCGAGATCTGTGGAAAAGTCTTCGACACATCCGGTGGAAAGGGCTGTCACAAACGGTGGGACCATTCAGAAGTATACACGCGTGAGTCGATACAGCGCGAAATTCAGCGACTTGCCAAACAGAAAGGACGAGCTCCCATGGTCGCAGAGATGAACGACGAAGGCCGAGTTTCTGCGGCGACTGTTGAGAACCAGTTCGGTAGCTGGAATGCCGCCGTGCAGGCTGCCGGATTTAAGCTAAATATCAACCAGAACGTCTCGCAAGTAGATCTTCTTGATGAGCTTCGTCGACTGGCCCAGCAACTCGGACATCCGTCGACATCAACGGAAATGCGAACTCAGGGAGCGTATTCGTGTAAAACGTACCAGAACAAATTCGGGAGCTGGAACGATGCACTTCGACAGGCCGGATTCAAACCACATCGTGAGGCCGGGGTGACTAAACAGGACCTACTCAGTGAAATCCATCGGCTGGCTGAGGACCTAAACCGAGTGCCGACTGTGACGGAGATCAAATCTATCGGGATGTATTCCCACCGCTGTTACTACGACCTCTTTGAGGGGTGGGAGGCCGCCGTCAGGACCGCAGGCTACGAGCCAGTCGGACGAGTAAGTGGAGAGGATCATCCCCACTGGAAGGAGGAAACCGAATCCTTGCCTTGGGCACCAAACTGGTCCCAGCAACGCCAGCGCGCGCTCAAACGCGATGGGTTCCAGTGTCGGACACTCGGGTGTGGCGTAACTCGTGAGATCCATCGAGAACGCTATGAGAAAGATATCCATGTTCATCATATCATCCCGCGCCGGCAGTTCGTCGACAGCGAGGGGAACTACGACGCAGAGCAAGCTAATACGCTGGATAACCTCGTGACTTTCTGTCTCGAACACCACCAGTTCTGGGAGCAGGTGTCCCCGCTTCAACCAGATATCCGGTAGTGGCGCCGTAACCTGAGTCGTTTATTCACCCGTTGAGGAGCGGAGGGCGGGTGATTCGCCCTCTGGAACTACGATGGCTTCCAAGAACTCAACGACAGTCCGGGAGAGAATTCGAATGCATCTCACCCAAGCCTTCACACGGGTCGAGTCGGACGATGCACGAGAACACATTCAAGCAGCGCTGCGAGAATGGGACAACCTGCCGCCAACGCCGCTGCAGGAGTGTCCCGTCTGTGGGAAGGTCAGTCTGCCAGAACGCATCCAGCAACATCAGTGTAGAAGATGAAATATGACTGAGAGCGTCCTCGGAGCTCAGATCATCTCTTCCAGCGCTGCAAGGGATTCACGATAGGTATCAATGGCTCGCTCAATCGGGGTCGCGGAGGTGAGATCGACACCTGCATCCGCGATTAGTTTCACAGAATACTCGCTCGATCCGCTTCGCAAGAAGCGAAGATACCGTTCAGCCGTGTCACCTGGTTCACTACCATCCCATTCGGTGCGGATATCCGTGGCCAGCGCGAGTGCAGCACTGAACCCGGTTGCGTATTGATAGACGAAGAACGGTTCGTCGAATGCGTTGAGATACCCAGTATGCATCCACTCGCCAGCTATCTGGTCGTCGCACTCAACCGGTGCGTTGAACGTCTCCCAACTGTCGACGAAACACCGGTCGAGCCGCTCCGCCGTCAATTGCTTGCCGTCGGCGACCTGTTCGTGCATCTGGCGTTCACAGACTGCATACCGTGTCCGGCGATAGAGCAAGTCGCGGAAGCGTTCGAGCCACATATCGAGTACCACCCGCCGAAGTGCAGAATCGTCAGTCGTCTCCAACAAGTGCTGAACGAGCAGGATTTCTGTGAGCGTGCTTGGTACTTCCGATACGAATCGGTCAAAATAACCGTAGACCATTGGCTGCGAGTCACTAGTGAGTTCAGCGTGCATTGCGTGGCCAACCTCGTGTGCAAGTCCGAACAACCAGTTGACGTCTCTCTGGTAGTTCAAGAGAACGAATGGTTGGGTGCTGTACGCTGGAATCGTGAACGCGCCAGAAGCTTTGTTCGGAGTTTCGTAGACATCGACCCATCCCGATTCTAATCCACGAGCTAACCGTGTTTGATACGCATCACCGAGGGGTTCGACGGCCTTAACGACGTATTCTTTAGCCTGCTCGTAGGAAATCGTGGGGTCATCGTCAACCAGTCGGACCGTGATGTCCCACGGCCGAAGCGTCTCTATGCCAAGTCGTGCACGCTTCCGGAGGAGATGGTCGTGAAGCGGGTCAAGATTGGCCTGTACCGTCTCAACCAGCGTGTCGTATACTCCTGTAGGAACATTTTCTTCGCCGAGCGCGGCAGCGAGCGATGAGTCATAGCCACGAAGTTCAGCCGTCCT
Source organism: Halomarina pelagica (assembly GCF_024228315.1). Lineage (NCBI taxonomy): Archaea > Methanobacteriati > Methanobacteriota > Halobacteria > Halobacteriales > Natronomonadaceae > Halomarina > Halomarina pelagica. Next base: position 92,302 of record NZ_CP100457.1, on the reverse strand, counting down.
GACTGCCGCTTCGACGTGCTTGTTGAATGTGGCTGCGAACGTGTGTCGGTACTCGCCGAGAGAATCATAGAAGTGTTTATGGACGGTTCGACGAAACGGTCGATCAAACGAACGAAGAAGCGTCCGCTGGTTGTTCAGCGTCAATTCCGTCGACTTTCCATCCGGTTGTTCGACCGTCGGGAACGAGAGGTCGGCATCCCGTACGGTCTGATAGATATCACTACCTCCGGTCGCAGGTGCGAGCGTTGAGAGTGCGTTCTCAACCTCTGGTTCGGCGGTGTGTTCTGCCCTCCGTAGAATGTCGTGAAGATATTGCTTATACTTCGAGAGGAGAATAGAATCTGTGAGCATCTGCTCAATACACTCAGTGTCGGCCTGCTGGATCTCGGTTTCGATGGTTGAACGCGTGGTTTTGAGCCGGGATTCGAGATTGCTTGCCCGGCCTGAGAGTTCTTGAGCGTGTTCGTCGGTAGCATCGACACAGGAACGAAGAGAGGCATAGACGTTCACCCGCTCGAAGGCAACCCAGATTTCGAAGTAAGCGTCAAGTATCTCAGCGAGTGTGGCCGCGGTCGCCGTCACGTGTTCGGTGTTCAGGTTGTTGAGATGAGTTTCAACCTGCTCTGCGGCGTTTTCCCATTCTTCTTCGTCTGAGAAGAGGGTCTCTGGGTTCCATTTGTAAGGCTGTTCGATATCGGCTCTATCTTTCAGTTGTGTCATTAGCTACTGTCAGCTAGTCGGCTACAAGACGGTGCGAACGCACGCCAATCCCCGCGGCGGTAAGCACGGCAGGGTTAGAAAGAGATACGGGTCATCGTTCGCCTTAGCTACGAATTTCATTGGCAGGTACTTAAATATGGGGTACCCATCAGGATTTTGAGTCTGGGAGCGCTCGAACCATACGATGGTCAGCGAGGGCAAGCAATGAGCCATCCCAGGTCACTACATCCGTATTCTAGCTGCGAGTAACGCGGATTCTGTAAATTAGGGTCCTGGGGTCGGCTATTCATCCGCTCAGGTGTGCATTCAGGTCGGGGACCGTTTCGAATGTGACTGGAGTTTGGATGCTCTTAACCAACAACTGACCAATGCAATCGGGATTGTTGGTTAAGTCACATGTATCGTCAAACGTTAATTGTCGTAGCTGATACCATTCACCACCCATCTAAATCAGCGCTAGCCTTTTGTATAACTAGCACGAAGTAATACAATGAGAAAGCATGAGCAAATCAGAGTCTGAACGAGTGGTTTCGGTGTCCGCTCGTGGGCAGGCGACGATTCCCAAGGAGTTCCGCGAGGAACTCGGCATCGATACCCCTGGTCGTGTGAAGTTCGTCCGTACTGACGAAGGCGATATCGTCGTGCGTCCTATCCGATCAGTCAAGGATCTTCGCGGAATTTTGACCGGCAAAACCGACGCACAGGGCCGGTCGGCGACCGAGCGCCTGCGCGAAGAACGCAAGCGAGACAACGCTCGCGAGGATGAGCTCCGACGCCGGTATGCTGATTCAGACGAGGACGAATGACGGCAGCTGAGGAGATCCCCAAGACAATCGTCTTCGACACCGAACCGCTTGTTGCCTACTTCTGTGATGAGCCCGGCAGTGACACCGTCGAAACGTACGTCGAGGCGGTGATGGGATCGTCCGAGGGATACATTTCAGCAGTCAACATCACCGAAGTCCACTATATCGTGCGCGCCATCGAGGGCGAAGAGCGTGCCGACGCGGTTGTCGACGTCATTGAGGAGACGGGTATCAGACAGGTCGATACGGCGGAGACGTGGCGATTTGCGGCAGACTTCAAATACCGCCATTCCCCAGCACTCGGGGATGCCTTCGCGCTTGCGACTGCTGAGTCTGTCGATGGGATGTTGCTTGTCGGTGCCGACGATGACTTCGACGATATCACCGATGTCTCACTCAAACGGTTCCGAACGAAACCAGCATAGCTTCTCTACCGTATCGTTCTTGAGTGGTCATTGCGTACGTCTCGTTCATGCAGGGACTCTCTGACATTCTCTCGTCTGCGAATTGTCTCTGAACACTTAGTAAGATCTGTATATTACCATGCATGGCACTGTCTAGATAAGCGGCAACCGTCCGATCAGCCCTGCTCTTGGCAGACTGGAAGGACGAGTATTCTGGGGAAGGCGGCCGACGCACGCACTGCGCGAGCGCCAGCGAGCGCGGCGTACACCGGCCCCCGACCGGCGCGCAAGGGCTTCCTGGAGCAGACCGCCGGCCTCCCCCTCCCTACCGATATCTCGTAACTAAACAGTGCCTACAGAACCAATAGACAAACCCGATTATGAGAAATCGAAATGCCATTTAAAACTGCTCAGCGTAGTATTGATCCTGAAGCCATGGTTTACAGTCGTCCATTGCCCAGTTCACGCATCGGCTCCGCGTCTTTTGATGAACACTGTCAATTTCGTTATCCTCGAATCTGCCCCAATGACACGCTTCGAGGCCGACACGACCTGTGACGAGACTCCCGGTTTGGTCATAGTTGCTCTCCTCGAAGAGCACCATCGTTCTTGCAGCCTCCATCTCCATCTCACGAAGCCAGTAGTTCAGCTCCTCGATGACAGACCCGTTCGCGTCCTGTGGTGTCTTGTATGTCGACTGCCCGTGGAGATGGTCTTTCTGTGGGTCGTTTTTATCTTGGAAGGCTGACGGTAGATTCGACCGGTTAATCGTTGGGTCGAGAAAGAAAAAGACTGCCACGTCTGCGTTTTGGAGGAAGCGATAGCTCACTGTGGTCCAGAACTCCCTTAGCTCTTGTTCTTCGGTGGATGAGAGGGTGTTGCCCTGAAGATGAGCTGGCGGTGTGTCGTCTCGATCAGTACAGAGCTTGGCTCGCTTGAAGCCTGCTTCTTGGAGGCGGTATTTCACTTCATTCAAGAACGGATGACAATCATTGATATACGGACCGAGGATGTGTACCCGGAGATATTTGTAGAGCGCCCGGTCGGAGACTGCGTCTACATTCTGTCGTTCTGCATCGAATCCGTTCGGGAACCGACCTGCCATTTACGTTGACAGTCGACAATGGATCGCCGCTATCTTTAAGGTTGTGGGTCAAGTACATTTGACTGGATAGAGTGGCCCAGTACGAGGCAAGTGGGCCGGCTTGGATCTGATCGGGGGATCCATGGCCTAAGAACTAAGACGGTCCAGTCAATCTAGATTGACAATGACGACGCATACGGTACGCAACACGGCTGACAAACTCCCATTTGAGATCAGAGCTGCAGTCAGTGCATTCGATAATGGGACGCGACAAGCGATCATGATCACACTCCTCAATGAGGGTAAGTTGCGTTTCTCGGAGCTTCGTGACTCGCTGAGTGATGAAGACGAGCAGCTCCACAATCAGACGCTTACGAATGCACTCGAAGCACTCCAAGAGGGCGGCTTAGTAGACAAGCGTGTTGCTGATACTGCTGGTGAGCAAGTCCGATCCTATTACGAAGTGAGCGAGTATGGGGAGCGGTTTGTTGATTGCCTTCTCAACTCCCTTGGCTCGGTTGATAGCTTCACACCCCGATTTCACTACGAGCAGGTTGAAAACATACACAATCAAGAATATGGGCCAGTAGCTGTCGAAGCCCCTGTTGACCTTGGTCTGAGCCGCTCCGAGGACGATGAGCCTGCTCCAATACCGGATCAATGATTCCAAGCTTCGAACTTCCAGAGTACTATTTGAAATCAGTCGATATTGACGTCTCTCCAACCGTCGGTGAGACGGTCATTGGGGTTCTTGGGAGTAACCTCCAGGTTGAGCCACCCATCTTTGAGGAGGATCCGGAAGGGTTCCAGTGTGAGGCAAGCCTCTCATTACATCTCTTTCACAATGGGAAGGCACCATGGCAAGTAGATGAAGAGAAAGCAGAAGAGCGGTTTGGGACAGTAGACACCGAGTTTATTATCCATATCCCGGGGGAGATGGCCACGTTTGTGCCCTACGTTGACGAGTGGATCACCACTGAGGAATACCAGGATGCAGACCAGAAATTTAGAGATCATCTTGAATCAGGAATCCTTCAATATATCCTTGATCCAATCGGTGAACTGCTTGAGAATTCCTATAACGGCATTGTCCCGAGAATTTCATTCACATCTAGGGTAGGAGCGGAAGACAAAACAGCGCAGTAAATTCATGTGGCTTCATATGAAGCCCAGTTCCCTTCACATAACTTCCCATTTTGAGTCCGCCATAATGGTGGCTGGGTCGCTGTGCGTTGATATCAAATTAAGATGAGTCGTTACGGCCCGCCCCACTCGCCGCATGCCGCCCTCCGCTTGCTCGCGGTTCACTTCGTTCACCGCTCGCGTCGAGGCGCTCCCTGCGGTCGCGCCTCGCTTCGCTCGCGACCGACCATTCCGGGCTGCGGTTCGCTCCTCACGTCGCTCACCGGTCCGGGCGTCTGGTTTCGACGCCAGCGGGTACCCGCGAGGGGTTGCGCTCCGGTCGGTGCTCACCCCCCACGCGTACTCCGCTGGTCGCTCGCTCCGGGCGGACGGCGCGCGGGGCTGGTTGACTGTGCTCCTCGAGGCGCGCTCGCTCGCGCCCACAGGGCGCTCGCGAAGGCGCGAGCGAGCGCGCGTCGTAGGTGAGTTGGTCGTTGTCGAGAGCTACGGCTGGAGAGTCGTAGTGTCGGAAGAAGACGCCGAGTGAGCGCCTTCGGGTTTGGAACCCATGTCGAGTACGAACTTTGTGCGGTATGAATCTTCGGTTGAACAGGGAACAAAACATGACGAGGAGCACAGCCAGGCGGTCGTCGAGCACGAGCCAACGTGGCAGTCGACGTGTCTCGAGTGCGATGGACAGGTCGTCACCGGCGATCAGGAGTCCTACTGCGTGGATTGTGGGCTCGTGGTCTCTGCGGAGCATGTCGATCACCGGCCGACGCGCGGCGTGCACGGGCCGTCCGAGGGGAGTGGTCCGGCAGAGTGGAGCTGTGAGTCGATCAATCCGCTGCGGGTGGACAAGGGCCTGCATACGACGTTCTTCCTCGGCACTGACGGCTACGGACGGGCACTGTCGAGCGAGCAGAAAGACAAGTTCGGTCGGTTGCGGCGGCGGCACAAGCGCTTCCAAGTCGAGGACAAGCGGGCCATCCGGCTCAACGAGGGCTTCCGAGACATCGAGTCGATCACTGGTAATCTGTCCCTCCCCGGCTACGTGGCCGAGGATGCGGGGTTGATCCTCAAACAGGCGGCTGCGGCGCGGCTTCCCGGTGGGCGGATGTCCTGGGAAGCACTCGCCGCGGGCGCGGTGCTGCTCGCTGCGATCGATGCGGGCGTTCCGCGATCCGACGTGGAAGTGACCCAGTACGCGAAGGCGGACCGCGAGCGAGTGTGCGCAGCAGCGCGGAAGCTGCGGTGTGCACTCGGTCTGGATGTACCGCCGGTGCGGGCGGCCCCCGTCGACGCGGTGGTTGCAGCACTCGGTGAGGATGCGCCGGACGTGAAAACGTGTCTGGAGCTTCGACGGCTGGGCGAGCACCTCTTGGAGATCGCTGACGAGACGCCAGTTGGACCGGGAACGTCGCGGCTGACGATGGCGGCGGCGGCCGTCTACGCAGCTGACCGGCTCACCGACGGGAAGACGCTGACCCAGGCGGAGGTGGTCACCGCCGGACGGACGATTCTCGACACCACCAAGAGCCGCATTAGTCGATACTCCCAGGCACTGTACGACGCCTACGTGGCCACGCATGGGACGGACGATCCGGCAGCCGTCCTTGAGCGCGGGCGCGTCCAACTGCACTGAGCGACGTACCACTCTTTTTTGCCGTGCCAGACCACCCATCCCCGACCGCCCCACCCGCCTCCACGGTCCGGGCGCGCTCCGCGCGCCGGGCTTTCGCTCTATCGATGCGAAGTGAACTGTCCCCGAGGACTGAGATTAGTTCTGCGTACAGACGTGGCACCCAATGCAATCTACTCAGCTTCGATCCCGTGCAGCGAACGCAGTCCGTAAGGGAGTGACCGACACCGATCGGTTCCTGGTTCTCGTCGTGATTGTTCTTCAACAGTCACGGTTCGGTTGATGACGTCTCTGTCTCGTCGAAGAGCCGTTGTGCATAGCGGTAGATCGGCGCACCAAGCCAGTCTCGACCCTGCGCAATAGTGTTGAGCGCGGAGTGCGCCTCGGCCTCTGTAAGCACCTCTCGTTTGACGAGTGCTCGGAGGAGGATAGGTGATAGCGCCACATCGGCAGACAGCAATGTGGTGAGTTCTGGAAGTGCTCGAAAATCGTCCGTAATGAGAAATGGGGCGTCGATCTCTTCAACAGCGGCGACACAACTCGCTTCGCCAGCATCGATCTGACTCGACGAAAACGCTGGGGCAGGAAGCTCCAGAATCTCGAAGCAATCAGCGCGTTCGAGAACGGCTGTGGCCCCGCGGCCATGCACATCGTCGTATTCTGCGGTCGTTTCGAGTTCGTCGATGACGAGTGCCGTTGTCACGACGTCAAATTCGGCGAGTACATCATCAAGGACATCACCGATTGCGAGAGAAATGAACGCGCTTGTGTCGATGACCAGCATTCAGCGATCCGCAAGTTTGTCAGCGAGGGCATCGCCTTGATCGAGGAGCTGCTTCGACGTCCGGACTGCTTCTGCGTCCTGGCGACCGATAATCTTGCTAAGCGATTCAAACTCGAGTTCGTCTTGAAGGTAGAGTTCAACGACTGCCTCTTGAAAACGCTCGCTCGATTCGATTTCTTCGAGGTACTCGCGCAGGGCTTCGATTAGGAGTTCAGTTCGGTTTTTATGGGTGACTTCTGCGGCTATATCCGCATGCGTCACCAGGTCCTCTGGGAGCCGGAAGTTGACTTTTCGGGTACTCATACTGTGGGTACGTTGTACCCACAGACGCAAAAAGGCTTCTCCGGGAGTAGACCACCAGTCAGTTGACGGGTACGAAAATAACGACTAGTGGAAGGCCCACGTTCTTTATCTTCCACTTCGACCGTTCATAAGACAGCCCTCCGACTCCTCCCTGGGAGACATGGGCTCTTGGCGCTGGATATGACCGGCAGCGATTGTGGAGAAGAACATTCAGCGAGCGTTTAACCAACAATGTGTGTTATCGAGGCCGCTGTTGGTTAATCAGCGCTATACTCATGCATTGGATACGGAGAACAATATCCATAATTTTTCTAACGAGGACTCATTCAGGTGAGTCGAAGTGCTTATTTGAAGCTGCCCCTACCTTTCGTCTGTCTTCTCTCGGCCGTAGCTACAGCACTCACTACGGCCGATCGCCGCTCGTCACGCGGTGGCCATAGTATGAAACGAGACGTCCACGACACACTCGCAGCGCAGTTTACTACCCACAGCATTGTGCGCCAGCTTCACGACGTACCGCCTCACGAGGTCTACGAAGTCTTCGTGGATGGCCAGCGTGCTGTCTACAAGGGTAATACCGGTCCAACGGGGAAAGCAACACTCGAGGGGCATGTGATCGCGTTCGTTGGCGATCAGACGTCGGTACCTGTACCTGAGATACTACTGGTCGGAGACGGCTACTACGTTGCTGCGTGGCATCCGAATGCTCCAGCGCCTGACGAAGGAGGGCAGGCCGACGAAACGTGGGCCTACGCCGCGGGACGGGGCTTAGCAACACTGCACAACGAAACCGACCCGTTAATTGATCGGTACGGTCGATTTCGGCCGTCGGTTAACGGAACCGTGGTCGCTGAGGATGATGACTGGCATGCGGCCGCTCTTGCGTACGTCCACCAGTACCGTCCGACGCTTGCCCAACATGGACACGCTGATGTCGCAGATATGGTCCTAGAGTTTCTGAAGGACCACCCAAGCGTGTTCAGTGGCGCAGATGGCCCTGTTTGCTGCCACGGTTGGGCGACGCCTGAGCACGTCACCGTTGTCGACGAGCAAGTTGCCTGTATGGTGGACTTCGAGCATGCGATCGCTGCGCCGGGTGAATTCGACTACTGGCGGACGGGGCTTCCGACGTTCGGTCGTGACTGTGACGCCTCAGGAGAGGCGTTCCGAGCAGGGTACGAATCCGTCCGTTCACTCTCATCGGGATTCGAACGCCGAAAACCGCTCTATACGATCTTGAACGGGGTCTACTACTTTGAGTCGCTGTACGTACAGGATCAGCACGGACCAGAGGAGACCAGGGAACACGCTCAGAAGCTTCGAGACGGTGTTCTTGAGGCGGTTGAACAGGTTTAGAGCACTGATCACCGAATTAGCTCTGTTAAAATGACCAATATCTGGTAGGAATTGGGTGCTGCATAGAGAGGATGGATTCAGCACGGACCGATTTCTTCGTCCTCAGAATCGCGGTGAATTGATTGAGAGGGGTGTAGCTCAAGAGTAGATTGACTATAGACCTATGTGCTTTATCGATTAACCGAATGCATGTACGTCAACGGTGTCCATCATCTCGTTCTGTCGGTGGATGATGTTCCGGACGGTGAATCATATTACAGGGAACTGTTCGACCTTGCAGTGCTATTCCGCGAGGCAGGGATTGATGGTGACCCTGGAACCGTTCCAGACGACGTTTCTTGGGAGGAGGCCATCAATAGAGGAGTTACACCGTATATGTCGTTTCTTGGGCGAGATGAGTTCTACATGGCAGTTGCCGACATATCGGACCAACAGGGAACTGGCCGACTCGACCACATTGCGCTGGCTGTCGATGACGAAGCATTTGACGAAATCACTGAACGTGCCGACTCGCTCGGGTGCAACGTAGAGGAGAACGCTCCCCACCACCGAGTCTTTCTCGACAGGTACGACGTTGAGTGGGAACTGAACGCAAACCCCCGACCTCCCGAGCGGGCGTTCGATGAATTGGATCTGTAACGATGGGGGCCGACACAGACCGACCTAATTTATCTCCAGCCATCCGATTCTTGCTGCTAACTATGCGCCCTGTCTGCAGCAAGGGCACTGCAAATTCCCCCAACCGCTATCAGAAATTGCATGCTGACTACAGTGGGTATATTCAGCAGGGCAAAATCAATTGCTGAGATAAATCGCGGTAAGTGGGAATAACGTTCAATTCCTGTCGCGTCCTACCACGTAGGGTATGGAACGATACGTCGATGGATTCGTTATCCCGATCCCGACCGATGAGCTCGATGCGTACCGTGAGATGGCCAGCGAGGCCGGACAGCTCTGGATCGAACACGGCGCTCTCGAGTATTTCGAAGGGGTCGGCGACGACATGGAGCCCGACATGGACGGCATGCCGATTCGAACCTTCCCACAGCTCGCCGAAACCGGAGAGGACGAAACGGTCGTGTTCTCGTTTATCGTGTTTGAGTCGCGGGACCACCGCGACGAGGTGAACGCGAAGGTGATGGAAGATCCCGCGATGGATTCGGAGAACTTCGATGAGGAGATGCCCTTCGATACGAAGCGCATGGCGTATGGCGGCTTCCGTTCCATCGTCAGCTACGAAAATTGACGAACGAAACTAGCGGTGAAGATCGGCTTGTGTCGCGATAGTAGTATACCGGTTCGGCGTCCAGTAACGGCGGATCCGCAACTCCTGACCGTGCGAAATACGCGTTCTGTATTCAGCAAGGGTACGAAAAATCCCCTAACCGCTATCAGAAATTTGCATGCTGACTACAGCGGATATATTCAGCGACAGATCGGTTCCCCGCCTATGCCAACCGATCTGAATCCGTTCGGAGAGGACGAGACTATCCCACGACGACAGCTTCCATTACTGCTCGTTCCGCCCGTCTCAGAAGGGTGGAGGCTGTCCCGACGGTACACCCGAGCTCGTCGGCAACGTCAGCGAGCGTCGCGTCATGGGGCACACCGTAGTACTCCACAGCCAGTGCGGCGCTGACCGCCTCACGCTGGCGAGACGTTAGTCGCCCGGCAAGGGCCCCGTGGTGGTGATTGAACTCCCCCACTTGCAAGATCTCAGTGTCCAAGTCCTCGGGGATGTCCTCCAGCAGTGCCTGAAGCGCTTCTTGTGGGCCAACGAGGGTGAATTTCGCTCCCGTTCTGTCCGTCTCTACGGGCGAAACGACTACGACCCCGTGTTTCTCGAACGCCTCGGCGAATCGTTCGTCCGTTGGTCGCTTCCGAAAAACGACGTACGCGCAGAACGAGCGTGCCTCAATAGGGTTCAAATCGAAATACTCGACCGTCTCCTGTTGCTCCAACATCGCACGGTAGGCTTCGATCTCCCCCTCAACATAATAGAGATGCGCCCATCTCGAATCGGGGAGGTTCGACACCCCCAAGTTCTGCTCTCGCCGAACCGCGTCCGACTCCTCGACGAAGCGTTGCATCTGATGCTGTGTTTCCCGTGGGCTTGTGAGGGTAACTCGGACGAACCGCATACGAGGTGTCGGAGCACTACTAATAAATAACCTAGCATATTCCACACAACGCTCACTCGGACTCCGGCCGTCTCATCACGTGTAATGGACGTGATACTGCTGCGGTACGAAATACCGAGTGACCGGATTAACGACCTCCGTAAGTTGTTTTCGGAAGCGAAAAACCGGGAGTCGGAGGTAGCAGATATCCTCCAGCGGGAGGAGATGTTGACAGAGTCAATTTTCCTCGAAGAAGGGCCTGACGTGAGCTATCTACTCTGGTATATGGAGACGCCGGACATAGAGAAAGCGTGGGAGACCTACGAGGAAGCGACAGATGCCTTGATTGCTGAGTCTCGGGAGGTGATGGAAGAGGCTCTCAATATCGACTTTCACAGTGCCGTCAGTGAGTGTGAGTGTCTCTTTCACGCTGGCCAGCGCGACCGTCCGGCAGTGATTCAGTAGCCAAACGGCGATGCGGTCGCTACAGGTGCTGAGCGTGTCGTAGAATCATCCTCAGGAGATTGTGTTCACCCTGTCCTTCAGCGAATCAGCTGATAGATAGAGCGTGCGAGTATATCAGCGACAATTTCATGCCTCGGGTCAGTTAGTTCTTGTACTTATGTCTACAGAAAATATATCAGAACTAGGGAGCACAGTCGAGGCATGTCTACAGTTCAGGTCACGTTTCGAATGGAGGACACGGATGCGGAAGCATCCTTCATCAGGAACTATCTCGTATCCGCCTGGAAGCGCTTCGAAACGATGGAAGCCTTCGAGAAGGGTTGGTTCTGGCGAAACGGGCACTACGGTCGTCACGGAATAGAGTATTTCAAGGGAGGACGGATTCTCCTGATGATCGACGGCGACCCCGAAACCGTCGTCGACGAGGAGTGTGATCGGTGGGATTCCCTCGTCGAAGACGGGGCAATCGAGTCGTGGAGCGTGCTACCGTTTGAGGAAATCGGATACGACAGCGTGTATTCGAAAGCAGTCGATAATGTCGGCAAGAGGGGTGCCGACCTGTTCATGCGGTTGAAGCCACTCCTGACTCAAACGAGTCTAGACCTGTACGAAGCGCTAGACGAGCAGATTGCTATGGTTGGTGACGAAGGTGACCACAATCCCAAGGGAATCGGATTCTGGGTTGTCATCAATACGTTGATGAAACAAAACGGATACGACTGGTACGACGAGATAGATGGCTGTACGAAATCAACGAAGAACCGGCTCAAATCCATGACCGCCTACAAGGGGGGAGGAGGCGGCCCAAGAGAAGCTTCAAGAAACAATAAACGAACTACAGGCGTTTTCAGACGAACTGTCCGAGTGGCACGATAACTGTTAGATGAACGACTGGCATCGCTCATTTTGGTCACTTCAAAGGGTACGAGAAACGTTCTGACACGCTCTCGGTGCTGGCTATTTTTCCGATCGTACACTGGCGGCATCTGGTTACGCTTTGACTAGGTCATAGAGTGGATCATTGTGATGGATCTACGCTCTGTATCTTGTACGCCCTATGAGCAAATGTCGAGAAGAGATCGGGAAACCGTGCAAGATGTAGAGAATACATTCAGCAAGCCGACTGTCCCCCGCTGACCCACTGAGAGATCCTAATCGCCGATTCGAACGCGAGAAGCGCCGGTCTATTCGGGCTTCCGGGCGACGTAGAGGAAAGAAGTGGAACAGGAGAGGAACTGGCCAGTCTCGTTGAGCTCCCTGATATCCTGCTCCCACGCGTCGATCGCTTCGCTGTCGAAGGCATCACTCGCCTCTAAAAGCCCACGTTGGACACCGATTCCTTGCTCTATCTGGTCGTCGATTTCAGTCTGAATCTTTGCACATGGCGTGACTTCTTCGACCGTGAACCCCGCCTCAGGAAGCCGACCAATAAGACGCGTCCCGAGTTGCGAGTGGTTGATCTCGGCACGATATACGTTGTCGGCCCGTTGCATCCGGTCGGTCGGCGTGTGCTTCACATGGGTTCGTCTATCTCCTGCCGTGACCGCTACTCGGCCACCCGGTGCAATCACGCGGAAGAGTTCGTTCAGCGCCGCTTCGATATCCGAGACGGCATACAGAACCTGTTTTGCGATAGCGAGGTCGTAGCTCTCGTCTGCCACCGGGAGGTCAACGATGTCTCCCTGCTCAAACGACGCCTGCGGCAAGTCCCCGCACCGGTCTCTCGCTGCGGCCAACACCTCTTCGTTCACGTCAATGCCGGTGATCGTCCCGCCCTCCCCGACGTACCGTGCAAGGGCTGCCGTCTCGAATCCGGGGCCACATCCGACCGAAAGGACTGATTCATCTTTACGCGGCCTCACCTGTTCGAATACGAAGTCTCGAAACGTCTCTTCGGTACGAGTCGAAAGAACTCTTTCCCATCGGTCTCGCTCATCATCGTCTGAGGGCGGGCGTTCTGACATAATTGTAATTTTTTCTCCGAGGACAAAAAACCGCGGCGTTCAGCCGGTTCTTACCTCGCCTTGGTGCGCGAGTCTTAGGGCTGATTCAGCGAAAACAACAACTGAGGTGTATAGGTCGGGTCGAGAATGCGACCACTACTCAGAGCACGTGACCGACTTGCGCCCTGTATTTACCACGACTCCTGCAACCTATCACCGATTGAGGGTTTCAACAAGGCCTGCATGCCCACCTTCGCTCGGTTCCCCCTCGTATCTCTCAGGATAGCTATCTGAGCATGGGGATGTAGCCGTGTGCCCAGCCGTCGGGGCGGACAACCACCCCAACGCCAGGATCGAACGTCGTGAACTCCCCCTTCGCGAACGGGTGCTCCTCCTGTTCTCTCGTTTCGCGCCTCGTTTCGACCTGATGCTCGCCAAGTGCAGACGGCCGTTTCTCGACGTGTTGAGTGTACTCTTCGAATTCGGTCCCGATGATTGCCCGGGCGTACCGGATGCTCTCGGGATCAGAGAGCCGGAGAATGACCGATGTGACCAACCCCGAGAGGATTGCCGTCCCGCGGTCTTTCCCGTAGCTGTCGTACAACTGGCTCACCGACTGGAGCGTCAGAATGACCTGTGTCCTCTGCCCGGCACCGGTGTTGACCAGATCGCCAATGCGACGAAGGCCAGGAATTCGTGCGACTTCGTCGAGAATGAAGTACCCACCTCGTTGCGGCGATGCGAGAGCGTGCATCGCCGCTCGGTCGAGGAAAAACCGGAACACGGGCGTAACGACCTGCCCGTATCGCTGCGGAAAGTCAAGCACCAGCACTCGGCCGCGGGGATCCTCCATATACTCTCGAATCGAGAACTCACCATTCTTCGCAAAATCGTCGATAAAGACGTCCGTGACGCGTTGCTGGACCGTTGCGTAGACACCAGCGGCCTGTTTCGACGCATCGGGGTCGATCGCCGACGCGGCGCCAATGAGGTCTTCGTACGAAGTGAGATCCTCGTACAGTTGCTTGGCGTCCGTTCGCTGGAAGTAGCGAACGAGCATCGCGTTCGACGGGACCTTGCCCGCGTCCGCTGCCTCCCGATCGAGGTACTTCAGCGTCGCGACGAACAGCTGGCGCGCTGCCGTCGAGAAGAACTCCGTACTTCCTCGACTGCTCCCGGTATCGGTGGGGAACAGCGCCCGTCCGAGTTCGTCGAAGTCCCGTTCGGTTTCGGCCTCGCGAAAGAGGTTCCAGCGGTGCGTCGAATCGCTCCCTGAAAGCCGGATGATTTCTGCGCCCCACTCGTTGAGGCACTGCTGATAGTCGGTCTTGTAGTCGAACACAACAATCGGTTCATCCGGCTGGGTCTGGAGTTGTGCAAGCAGGTGCTTGCCGACTTCTGTCTTCCCGGAGCGCGTCGCGCCGAGACAGAGAATACTCCCTTCGTCGGAGATCCCGAGGATGCCACCATAGGTCGAGCCGATGTTCTTCTGTCGAATGACATCCATCGGAAGTCGGTATCCCATTTCATCGGCTTTCCTGGCCGCACGTTCAGTGAGCTTCCGTCTCACTCGACGCTTCACTGCGACTCCACTCGCGATGAACGGGAGCGTCAATCCCGTGAGACCGACGACGAACTCGCCGAGGAGTCCGCCGCCGAGAAACAGCAGCGTCGAGACGACGAGAACGATCGGGTAGATAGCGAATCGATGTAGCTTCCCGATACTTTGTTCAGCCGTATGCAGCCACCGGCGTGGCCATGCGAGTACTCGTATCCGGAAGAAGAACTCGATGGCAGCACCGACGAGTACCAGGAGCGTGACGGAGGCGATTACAGTCGAGAGGACGTTCATCGCGACCACCCATCGCGATCCCGCTCCCGATCGTGCGCCTGTTCCTGCTCGTCCTCCTGTGCCTGAGTGACCGCCTGGTCGAGTGCCTGGGTACGTGCACGGTGTTGTTCGACCATCCGTTCGTTTGTGAGCGCGCGGACGTCTCTGATATCCTCACGGTCCATGTACAAGTCTCGACGCTCGCCGGTGAGCGCAACGTGGACATGCGGGTGGTCAGTGTCGCGATGGACCGCATAGCAGTAGTCGACAGTCGGACGATCTTCGAGGAACTCGCCCATGATTTGGCGGGTATGGAGCGAAAACTCCTCGTTCGATAGCTGATGCCCGTTCTCGGGGGATAGGATCATATCGCGCTCGAACATGTGGCGTCTGCTCTTCTCGATGAACGCTCGGACGTCACGATCAGACATTGCGTCGCCGAACCGGTTTCGGAGGGCGGTGTCGCGCTCGATATACGCGAGTAATCGTGACGCATCGCGGCCGTCGCGGTATGTCGTTTGCAGTACTGCAGCCATACTCACTCTAGGCGATCGAAGACGTTGTCGTCTCCAGTGGTACTCTCGTCGGTGTCTCTACCTGCATTGCTGTCGGGGGTATCTGTGGTGGGATCAGGGTCGACGTCGACGGAGTGGTCACCGAGCGGAGTTCGGAGTCGACGACGGCCTGTTCGCAGTGCCTCTTGACGCAGCGAATCGGGATGCTCCTGCTTCAACAGTTCCCAGTTGGCGACGGCATAGACGCCGAGCTTTGCATTCATATCTCGGATATCGGCGGCAGTCTGCTGGAGTTCCTCGGTGGCGGTCGTCGCGATCTCGCGAAGCCGCTGTTCGGCGTTCAATTCCTCGGCGAGCTCCTCCTGTGCGTCCTCCTTGCGTGCCTGGTCAAGCAGCTGGTGACAGTAGGCAGAGAGGGAGAGCCCGCGGTCGTCGGCCTCCCGGTGGAGCTGGTCTTTCGTCTCCTGTTCGACGTACAGGGTGAGGGGGGCATCACGTGCCATCGAGCACCCTCGTATGGCTGCGATTCGTCCCACACCCGGACAGCCCTCGACGAGACGCCGGGGGGTAGTTCGTCTGTCGATGGCTGCCGAACATCGTTGAATGGGGACTAGTGTGTAACCTGACTCGTCGAGGGATCGTCGTAGCTGGGGAGGGGATTGGGGTGGGGGGTGAGTGCCGAAAATTCGGTTGACTGCTGTGCATGGCAAGATAAAGACCACAGTGGTCACGGAGAGAGCTCACTCCCCTCATTCGATTTTGGCTACAGCATGCCATAGTATCACTTACAGTGGTCCTCACTAAATAATTTCGGTGCTTTCTAAATTTTAGCTAAACGGTTCTGTTGAAATCCTATTACTTAGACATTATACTCGGTGAAATACCCAGTAATCGACTGTGCGTATCGTTCGATTTCCGTGCAGTATCACTCAATTCGGGGCTGGCTCGCCCGCCGTTTGCAGGGAAGAGTACAGCGAGGAAGCAGATGGGTTTTTGTAGGTTATCGAATAAGCATCTCTGGTGGAAACCCTGTTCGACCCTGAAAGCCTTCGTAGTCACGAGGGCGTTACCTTCCTTGAGGAGACACACATCATCGACAAAAAGGAGTTTGAAGCGGCCCGCGAAAACTTGGATAGCCATGTCGCAGTCGGCGTTACCAATGACGAGGGGGAAGTCCTGTTAATGAACGACGGGTCTCACGGGTGGACTTTAACTGCCTTCACCGTCGAACCCGATGAGAATTGGACAGATATCGGTCAGCGTGGGGTGGAGAAAGTAACAGGTGCGACAGTACAACTTGCCCGCCCGGAACGCGTCCGCCACATCGAACTTAGCCCTGAGGGAGAAGAGAACCGACAAAACAGCATCTATAACGTCGTTGTTCGAGCGGTTCCCGTAGAGGGAAGGCCCGTTGCTGATGAACAGACACTCAAGGAGGAGGACATTCAAGACATTGGTTGGTTCAACGAGGTTCCTCCCGAACAAGAGGGCGATGTCGCGGATGATATCCGGCTGTTCGTAGGCTAACGGACTGTTCACCACCAGCAGCGGACGGAGATATGCCATTCTCTTTCCTATTGCTCTCTTTTCAGGGATAGTGATACAGGGTGAAGGATAGACGCTCTGCATCTACCAATTAGAGTGATCGGTCGATATTATGAGTGAAACAGGCGATGGTGAGTTCTCGAAACTGTTTCCACCAACGCCGTGAGCGGACGAATGCCCCGAATTTCAGTTTGAGGCGGGAGTTTACGGTCTCGTTCTGACTGCGCTGACCGTAGGGACCAGCATCCAGCCGAGCATTCCACGCCTTATGAAGTGACAAGAACTCTTGATGTTTGATAAGCGGGCGAAGGTTCTCCTCACGGGCTAACGCCCGAATCTTCTGGTCGTCGTATCCCTTGTCACCGAAGAAAATCGCCACCTTACCGGTGTTCCGCTTGATGAGCGACGGTGCGGTCTTTGAGCCGTGTTTTCTGATTGTCGTAACGTGGAGATCGAGGATAGCATTCGCTCTCGTGTCCACGAGAAGTGTGACTTTCAACCGCTGAATCGTCAACCTCGCTCGCTTTGTGTAGTGTTTTGAGGCGCGACTACGGTCGAAACCGGATGCATCGATACTGACGACACCGTTGGTCGGAAGGAGTGCGACCGAGAGGTGGAGCAGGACACGCCAAACCGCCATATCGAGCCGATTGAACGCCTTACACAACGTCAAAGGAGAAGGGAGTTTCTCAAGTTCAATTGCTCTCCGTATCCGGGGCATTTCGATACGTTCGTCGAGAAGCGTCCGGTACGTCGCATTCTTCCGAACCTTGGGGCAGAGCAAGACAATGTGCTGGTGGAGTGTGTACCGTCGTTTCGAGAACTTCGAAGAGTAGCGAGCGACAGCTCGTCGAGCCAAGTGAAATCCCTGCTCAACGAACCGGAGCAATCGTGACCTCGGGAGGGCCTGCATCCGCTCACACTACTGACTGAACCTGTAACCTTCAGAGGATTTCAACAGAGCCAGCTAAACGTATATTTCTAATTTGTTCTCTCACAACACCCCATGCTAACCCGCGAACGTACGAATACACGAAAGGCTGTCTCGATCGTAGCCCGAAACGCTTTAGACCATAGTTCGCGTACTATGGACTATGTCGCGCGCGCCAACGTCCATCCAACCGCCGGACGCAGGACACACCGCCCACCGGTTTTTCGTCATCCAAGAGCTGTTGGGAACCCCCGAACTCGCGCGGTTTTACACCGATCTGCTGATCAACTCCCCAACGACAGTCACCGCTGTCCGTGAGCGGCAGGGCTTCTCGAAGAGTACTGCCTACAAGTACGCCAACACACTAGCCGAATTGGGCATCGCGGAGGAACTCGACCGGTATGAAGATGGGTCGTCACTCTGGCGGGCTGAGCCCGTGAGCGGTAACTGGACGGATGAAACGACCATCGAACTCGGCCCCGTTCTCATTGCCGTGTATGGGGCGACGAGCGTTGACGACGATCTCGACCTGTTCATCGACCGTCACGGGAAGGCGGCACTCGCGCCCGCAGTCATGGCGACACTTGAGTACCTCACGGGGGAAACAACGCGCCGTGGCGTTGCTGCCGATCTCGGCGTTCCTGCGGTTGAGGCGATTGCGGTCACGCAGGTGATCGAGCGGATCATCGCCGTGGTGAAAGCGTCCGATCCGACGCTCGATGACGTCACGTTTCGCGTCGACGTGCATGACCGGGCGATCGAACAGGCACCGTACCAGCGCGCCGATGCGTGAGGAGCATCCGACGCCGTTTCCGACGGCGCTCCTCCTCGATACGAGTTTCCTTCGAACAATCGGTGGAACGGAAAGTGATTCGTATCAAACGTTCATTCAGTACGTTCAAACCGAAGATCGAGACCTCTATTTGAGTCCTGGAGTTGTTGAAGAACTCACCGAACAGCGCGGCTACATTAGTATCGACTGGGTCGACCGAGCAGACACAGCAGACTGGATTACCCTCGTGGGCGACATCCAACCCGGTGTTCGGGTTCATGATGGACCACGAGCTGGTCAAGTCATGGATCGGGTTCACCAACGGCTGGCAACGTTCGAGCAAACAAATCCCGATGAACTACGGAAGACAGATTCGGAGCTGCCAGCTGTTGCCGTAATGCTCCTCGGTTCGACGCCGCATGACTCCGTCGGGATCCTGATGGATGACCGGAACGCTGAACGAGCAATTGCTGGCGTGATTGAGAATACGTACTACGAAGGACGAATCCGTGTCATAGCCCTCTGGACGGCCCTTGAATACATGGAAGCGCAAATCGAGTGAGAGAACAGAATCGAAATAGACATAGATACTCTCGGGCTGCTTCAAAAGGTACAATTACAGCCTTTGATTCCGAATTTAGCTGTTGGTAGCTGTATTCCAGCGCGAGAAACTAAACCCACTGGCAGTTCCGCATCATCTCCCGGCGAATGGACGAAACAGCACGATCAGAACTAGTGAGACCTATCTCGATTGGCAGATAGAAATATTTTTCTCAGGAAATTATTTGTGCTTCTGCGTCGTACAGCCTCCCATGACGGAGGATGAAACCTGGGATGATATCAACGAGCGCGTCACCGAGGAGTGGAAAGCTGAGACGACACCGTTCGAACGCATCTACGAAATTCTCGAGCAGACACACGACGGCCAATCCGCAGCCGAGATCGCCGAGCGTGCGCTCGTCAGCGAGCCAACCGCTCGCCGTCATCTCAACGCACTCGTCACAACGGGGTTCGCGACGACCACACAGGATGGCCGCACGACACTCTACAGGCGTGACGACGATCGCGTGCTGATGACGCGGATTCGGGAACTTCGAACCCAAGCCACTCGCGACGACCTCCTCGAGGGAATCAGGCAGATGAAGGCCGAGATCCGCGAGTACGAGAAACGATACGATGCGCTCTCTCCCGAAGAGTTGGCCCGGCAACTACCGAACGAAGCGCGTGAGGAATGGGACGACGTTACTGCGTGGAAGACGACGCGGCAGAACCTTGCCGTCGCGCAGGCGGCACTTGCCTACGACGAAGCCAGCGAACAACTTGCTGCATGACGGCTACCGATCGAGCCGGAGATTTTGGGACGATCTATCTCCCAGCGCTTCAGCGCATTCGCACCCTCTGGCTCGCCCTCGAACCGCTGGTTGCAGAGACCGGGTATGACGATCCCATTGACCCAACGGAACTGCGGATCGAGCTGACTGATGGACTCGATGCCGCTGACACAGCGCGGTTCGACATTCAATGGAGTACGCTAGACAACTACTCGTTTCACTACGTCGACAGCGCAGACGTGAACTGGCGGTTCGATCGACATCCGAACCCCCATTCTCCTGACTGGCATTTCCATCCGCCACCTGATGCGAGGACTGCCGATGCCGAACCATCCTGTATCCGTGTCAGAGAAGTCTCGCTCGTCACCCGTGCCGTCCACAAACTGTGGCGAGTCGCCTACGAGAGTGACGACCCGGACCGACTCAATAGTAGCTCGAACCCGCCATAATCTGGTTTCGAGTGGCGGTAGAGTCCGCCGGGTGAGTTGGTAGAGAGCAGGGAAGACCACAAGGATTAACCAACAACACTATGCTAATGGCGTCTATGTTGGTTAATACGAGCAGCGACTCATGTCCTCCGAGCCACCAACGCCGCCCTCAGAACTTCCTCCCGACGTCCGTGACACGCTTGACGAGGGTTCACCCGAACTCCTCCGAGACATTGCTGGGTATGCCGAGGAACTCGCTGAGTACAGAGAGCGGGAGGCCCATCTTGCCGAGGAAGTCGAGAATGTCGAGATCGATGACCGTCCGGAGGACCTCCCTGCTGACGTCCCCGCAAAGGCGACGATCACGATCAAGGAGATCAACGACAACCGCTACTACTACTGGCAGTGGCGGGATGGCGACACGATTCGCTCGCGCTACAAGGGCCCAGTCACACCAGATGAGTAGTGGACACAGTACGTAGCGACGGAGGATCGTAACGACAGCGCTCCACCACGCTCTGTTTTCGAATTGTGAGTTCCAGGAAGTAGAACCAGCAGTAGCGATTGGTGCAGAACGGTTTCAGGGAATCTCGAATACTAGCACCGATGGTCACCTCGTTAGAGGCTAGATCCGAGGGTGTCACCGAACTCTTCTCATAGGATAGTTTCACGTCAAACTTCGGAAATTGGCTGTTCAGTGAGCGGTGTAGCTACTCGTCGTCTCATATCAATATTAAACGAAGACGTCAGAAAATCGGGTGCTGGTGCTATTCAATCACGCCCAGTTCCTCCACGTATTTCTCGACGACTGAGCATGCCCGTTCGAACGGCTCTCGTGACTGGATGTCGAGACCGAGCGTTTCGAATGCCTCGACAGAACGTACCGTACCACCTGCTCGCAAGAAGTCGTGGTACTCATTCGGTGTGACGGTGCCGTCGAGAAGCTGTTCGACGGTGCGTAGTGCGCCAGCCGTCCCAAGAGTGTACTGATAGAAATGGTAGGGTAGTCGTCCGTGACTGCCGACAAGCCATCCTCGTTTCGCCCACGTATCTATCTCCATCGGGCCACGGAATTCGGACAGGAGGTCAGTATATATCTCCTCGATGCGGTCGAGCGTGAGGTCCTCCCCGTCTTCGACGGTCCGATACGTCTTATGCGTGAATAGCGAGTGTAGCGTCGAGCCGTATATACCCAGTAACACATCGAGCAAGCGGTCACGCGCATACTGGCGGAGGGCATAGTCGTCCACGTTGAGTAGGTGATGCGCGAGCAAGATCTCGTGGACGTAACTCGGGACTTCCTCGATAGGACGCGTCCCGGTCGCGTATGCGGGCGACTGGGCCTCTCGTAAGTACTCGGCGTGCATCGCGTGGCCAAGTTCGTGGGCGAGGATTGACATCGAACGGACGTCGTTCTGATAGTTCAACAGGATGTACGACCCGGTATCGTACGACAACGGTCCATACGCGAGAATATTCTGCTTGTTTCGCGTCTCATAGACATCGATGCGTTGGGACGCGAAGAACTCGTCAAGCTGATTTTTGTACGAATCCCCGAGTGGTTCAACTGCGGTGAGGATGTGGTCTCGTGCCTCCTCATATGCCACAGTCGGTTCGTGCGCGTCAGCGAGTGGAACATCCAAGTCCCACGCTTTGAGTTCGTCGAGTCCGAGGATTGCCTTTCGCCGCTCGTAGTATTGATGCAGTGGGTCAAGCGAGTCGCGGACTGCGGTTGTCAAGGTGTCGTGCACCTCGACAGGGAGGTGAATATGCAGGCCGGTTTCGGGGTAGCTCGGTTTATTGAACGCCATCTCCCGCACTGAGTCGTAGCTTCGAGCGTCCGCGAGTGCAACCTGCGCTTTCACGTTATCCGCGTATGCAGTCGCGATAGTGTGCTTTACGGCGGCGTATTCTTCGTATACCGACTGATAGGTACGACGACGGAAGGTGCGATCCCGATGGCGGAGATAGTTCCCGAGATTGACCCCAGTCACCTCGACCTGTTCTCCACCGGGCGTCTCCACAGACTGTGGCTCGATGTCGTTGTTCGTGAGCGAGGAGTAGACACGCGTCGGTGATTCGATGACTTCGGTGAAGTCTGCCAGCAGGTTCTCAACCTCTGAGGATCGTGCACGACTTCCCATCTGAAGCACGTCATCGAGTAAATGCTTGTACACCTCTAACTCCTCAGTCGTCTCTACCGCCTGCATGATTGTCTCACGGCCAGTGGCCTGTATCTCGCGTCGCACCATGTCGGTAACCTTCGTCACCTCCCGGTCTAACCGATTTGACTCGTGGAGTCGTTCCTGATGGGCGCTGTTCTCGGTGTCCTCGTTGCGTTTCAATTGGGCGTAGAGTCGAAGTCGCTGCGTGCGACGGAGGACTTCTCCGAACAACTGGAGAGCACGCAATAGCGCTTCGCCATCTTGCGCGACGCGCCCCTCGTATTCACGGAGATCACCGAGCCGGTCATAAACTGCTGACCATTCACTTTCCCACTCTTCGACGGAATCGAAGATGGCTGAGAGGTCCCACTTGTACTTCTCGTCAATGTCTGCTCGTGTCGGTAATTGATTCATACTTCGCTGATGCTTGGCGCAGTGAGCGATGAAATCGGACACACCGCTCTAATCGTTACAAAGACGGTTCTCGCGGCCCCGAAATGGGAACGCGACGACTTATAAGAGAGCGGAAATGGTCATCCTTCAGCCTCGTGTTTTCATTCAATAAGACTATGGCGTATAATCCTTCCGTTGTATTGAGCGATACGTGAGTTCTCTGTGTCTATCGCTTCTTCCGTTATCGAATAGCGAGAATGTGAACTGTTTATAACACCCTCTGGATTAGTGAATCGAGGGCCTTCCCCGAACAGAGCGGTACGCCGTGACCGGAGTTCCGCCTCGGTGGATGTAGACAAGGCCGCGAGTGAAGGGCGATCAGCGTTCTTCTTGATCCATCTCCGCAAGCCTCTTCCGATAGAGCTGGATAGGCTCGATGTCCAGATCGGTGTTTTCAACGAAATTCCTGAGGAAGCCCCATCGAGACATAGAGTATCCATGCTGGGTGAAAAACGCCAATGGAACCGGCGGCGGATAGGTCCCTTCGTTCCCTGGTGAATAGTCAACGACGGTGATCTCGGTCGTATCTGCGCTGAGGACACCGTTCGACTCGTTGATCGACAGCATCACGACCGCTTCCTCCCAGCCATCGGTTTCAGGTGAGATGGAGTCCACTTCGCACTCCCGGCACCGAGCAGCATCCAGCGCCCAGCCATCCGGAAGGTCGACGAGCGCCTCGAGATTCGGCATCTCATCGACGGAAGCAATATCGTACATGACAGGCTCACCGATCGCGATCGCTGCGTCACAGAAGTCACAACAGAACGAGCCGGCACGGCCAACCGGCTCGCCGTGCAGATCCCGTTTGATCTGCTGGATCTCCATTCCAGAAGGTGACCGAGACATAGCTCTACCGTGGATACTCTCCGACTTATGTATTTCCCGCTTAGCATCTCTCGAGCGAAGAGGCTGATCACTCAGCTATCAGTCCAGTCGGAAGACGCAGTCTCCATGAAGATCGAGAACGCTGTCGGTTCCTCAGTCAACGAGCCAGCCGCCGTCGATATCAACCGCCGTCCCGTGCATGAACGAATCGCGATGATTACCCCCAGTCTGCGTAACCACCCCGCCCTTCTCGACCGCTGGTGCTGACTCGCCAGCGACAGCACGTTTCGCCAACGCTACGAGTCGGTCTGTGAAACGAGAGAGACGAGAGGACACACTACTCGGTTCTGGGTATGACGCTGGTTAGTCTGTCGGAGGAAGCCGTTGTTACCGGGGTCTAAACAAGGCCGAGGAAGGTTTCCGCAGAGTGTGACCGCCACTACTCTCAATCTATGATCAGCTAGGGTCTCTCGATCGCTACCGAATCTCATGGTAATTTTATGATAAATGATAGTGTATCACACCTTATGACGGACACCGATCCGTTTGGTCGGGCGATTTTCGACTTCCAGCGTGACGAATTAGAGGAGCCGCTCATTCAGCGAGATGGCGACGAGGCACACGAGCATCCTATGAGGGAAAACTACTTCGGTGAACTCAATTCGACAAGCGGTGAACGCGGTCGGTGGCTCGTTTCGATGCTTGAAGGACCACTGCTGGACATCGGTGCTGGTGCGGGACGCGATACGCTCTACTTCCAAGAGCAGTTCGAGACCGTCGCTATCGAGGTGAGCGAGCACCTCGTCGAGACGATGCGTGAGCGCGGCGTGACGGACGCACGCCGCGCCGACATGTTCGAACTGCGTGGGACGTTCGAGCGCGACCGCTTTCGGTCGGCGCTCGTATATGGGACGCAACTCGGACTCGCCGGTTCGATGCAGGGACTTCGACGGTTTCTCGGCGACCTGGCGTTCGTGACGACGTCCGACGCGACCGCTATCGTCGACTGCTACGATCCAGAGCGCGAGGAAACCGCGGACCTCCTCGGCTATCGAGCCGATCCGACGCCCGGCCTCGCCTACCGGGTGATGCACTTCGAGTACGACGGCGCGATCGGCGAAACGCTACTCTTCCGGCTGTTCAGTCCGGATCGGCTGCGCGAGGCCGCGGTCGGTACCGGGTGGGACGTTGCCGAGATCAGGCGATCGCCCGCTACGCCCCACTATCGGGCCGCGCTGGAGAAGTAACGCACGTACCCTATGAGTTGGCTGATTAGTAGTCCGATTGAGCGTGTCGTAGCTCTCCCTGACACCGTGATGCTTGTACCTGGACTCCAACTCCCCAGTAGGAATTAGCGTGCTTCGCGGTTCCGTTCAGCCCATCTTTCATGAGCATCGAGGGCTGGTCCTCGGAAATCTAGACTCCACTCTGGGACATCGTCTATCGTCCAATAGTCGAGCGCATCGCCCTCGCGCGATAATCGTAACGTACCGCCAACGACCTCACACAGATAGAGCAGGAGGATGTGCCCGTGTGGGTTGAGCGCGTTCGGGTCCATAAAGTAGGCATCGACCACGTCGATCGTCTCGACATCGAGTCCGGTTTCCTCGCGCGTTTCGCGGACTGCAGTCTCGGCAGGAGCTTCAAACGGTTCGACTGCCCCGCCGGGGATATCCCACGTTCCAGCGACAGGCGGATCGGGACGTCGCATTAGCAGCATCTGTCCGCCTTCGTCGAAGATCGCCGCCTTGACGCCGATATTGGGCGTCACATACCCGAGCTCTTCGGTGAGACGGTCGTGGGCCTCCGCGGGCGGAATCTCGATCGTTTCACCATAGTACTCGGCGACGAGTTCGAGGATGCGCTCGTATCGTTCGCGGTCGTAGGGATTGTCGTTCCGTTCCGCAAAGAACAATCCGGCCTGTGCCATCACGCGAAGTTCGTCAAGCAATGGGAGAATGTCCATATATCAGTGCCCGTTCGCGACACCTTACCTGTTTGGAGACCCTCCACACACCGTCTTACGGTGTGCAGGCGACTGTACAGAGATGTGCTACTCATACCTCATTCGGGGCTGATCGGACGGCCCTCGCGTTTCTCTTAGTCAACTCCTGATCCACGGTATGGGACAAGAGATGATGGACCACCCTTATTCTTCTCGACGAACCATTAATTCACCTGGCTCAGTACCGACGTGCATGGAGACTGGACCACCGCTGAACTCCTGGCCAAACTGCACGGCTGATCAGGTGGCTGTACTGCTGCTCGGTACGTATCATATGGATAATCCGGGATTAGACGAGGTCAACGTCGACGCGGACGACGTCCTCTCCGACCAGCGGCAGACGGAACTCACCGACCTCGTCGACCGACTTGCAGAGTGGGACCCCCAACGGGTCGCGGTCGAACGTCCTTATGACAGAGCCAGCGACGTCAACGCACTGTATCGCGACTACTGTACCGGCAAGCGGTCGTACGCAGACGAGCAAGAAATCAATCCACCACACCCCTACCGTGACGAACGGGATACAGAGTGTCGAAGCGAGGTTATCCAGGTCGGCTTTCGACTCGCAGAGACACTGCATCACGAGTGCGTCTACCCGGTCGATTATCCGA
The DNA here is from genome assembly GCF_024228315.1 of Halomarina pelagica. Lineage (NCBI taxonomy): Archaea > Methanobacteriati > Methanobacteriota > Halobacteria > Halobacteriales > Natronomonadaceae > Halomarina > Halomarina pelagica. Next base: position 66,141 of record NZ_CP100457.1, on the reverse strand, counting down.
TGCGGCTCGCAAACGATGATGCAGAAGCACTGGAAGAGCGAGGATTCAAACCGGAAGCGAAGACGCAAATCACCGTTCCAGAACCGCACACGGTCGAGCGTGAGCGGAACGAGCGGCTCGCGACCTCAACCATTCCCGAGTATGTACGATGGATAAACCAGGAAGAACAACTCCGGTACAATCACGCAGGGATGTTCGACCAGCTCATCCCGTGGGGTGAGGGAGATAACTTCGGCGGCCCGCGAATGCTCGCAACGTGGTTCGACCGAAATCTCAGAATCGTCCACAACCTCTGGCGAGCGATAGAGCCTGGTGATGAGCGACTCCTCCTCGTCATCGGGTCGGGGCACGTCCGCGTGTTACGCTACTTGCTGGCCGAGACGCCGATGTTCTGTCCAGTAAGTCCCCTTCCATACCTGTAGCCAATCCTGATAGAACCGCCAATCTACGCACAAGTCGTCGAAATTCAACCGCCAATGCGGTACGACCACATCGCGTTCGCGATCGTACAGACCATCGTATTCCCGCTACTCGCGACGCTCGACGACGTAGGTCCGATCCCGACTCGTCCCTGTAATTGTGATGAGGTTGTACTGCGCGAGCTTTTGGAGGTAGTTCCGGACAGTACGATCGGTCTTCGGCTCGTCGACACGCTCCTGGTAGGCGGCGTACAGGTCAGCCGGTTCGAGTTCACCCTCCTCGGCCAGGATGTCATAGAGTGTCCGTTGGTGGGGCGTGAGCGTCTCGATACTCTTGCGGCGGACCTCGGCGCGCCCCTCGGGGATCGCCTCGTGGAGCATTTCGTAGGTGATCGCGCGGCTCTCGGCGCGCTGGGCCTGCCGGGCCGCATTCCGAAGGATGCCGATCGCGACGCGCGCATCGCCGGCGGCCGCATCAGCAATGATCGCCAGTTGTTCGCGGGCGACCGCGCCTGTTGTTAGCCCGGATTCAGCCCGATCCTCGAGGATGGCGACGAGTTCGTCGACCGAGTAGCGGTCGAAGTGGACTCGCTCGGCAGTATGCAACCGACTCTGGATGCGATCGTCGAGGCGGGCGAACAGTTCCTCCTCTCGATTGGCGATGAGGATCATCGAAAACCGCGGGAGGTGATAGAGGTCGTAGAGGATGCGCATATCCTCGAGTTGATCGACCTCGTCGAGGATCACCACGCAGGGCGGCCCATCGTACTGTTCGAGACGTTCGAGCAGTTCGTCGCGCGGCGTCGACTGGCGGTGAATGTCGATCGTCTGGCCGAGGCCGTCGAGGATGCGATAGAGCGCGCGAAAGCGCGAGTAGTTCTGCCAGCAGTTGACGTACTGCGTCTCGATATCGAGGACGCGCTCACGGAGCCGTGAAACCGTATATTGCGCGATGCAGGTCTTGCCCACGCCGGAGGGACCGGTTAGGAGCGCCGTCTCTGCCGGTTCGCCGTCCAGCAGCGGTGAGAGCGCCGCTGAGAGGCGATTGGTTTCAGCGTCGCGATGGACGACCTCGCGCGGGACGAATTCGTCGCGGAGGACGCGCGCATCGACGATCATCTACCCGACCGCTTGCACGCCGACTGGTATAATGATGGAGGGGTCGTTTCCAGAACTTCCAGAAGATGCTCCACTTCGTCGGTAGCATCCTCTTATCAAACCTCGGACGGGTGACTCCTATCGATCGTTGGTAAGAGAGGGAAGCGTTGGGAGAGTTACTACGGAAACGTGGCGTTTTCAGATCTATTTGAATGTCGCAGAAAACCAACCGATATCGGCAGAAGGACCTCAAGAGAAACAATCCCTAAAAGAGACGAGCTTGAATGTCGGTCACTCGGATTACTCTTTTACAAAAATATAACAGGCAAGTTGTTCAGACTGATTACGTATTCGATGTATTATCGAACGAACGTTTATTTCAATTGATCACCTGTAGGTCAAGTGACTTTCATGGGGGGTCAGTGACGCAGCGGGGGCGTCCCGAGTGGTGAAACTCATGTGTATCGAACTCAAGTATATCGAGCGGGCAGCTGACGGAGATATCGCGAAGGTCGGGGGAAAGGACATCTCTGGCGTATGGGGGATTACGACCCAGCGCGCCGTTGATCTTATCAACTCCGGCGAGTGGGCATTCTTCGTCCGGGGCGACGATTCCCAACGGACAGAAGTACTAGTCGTCACGAGGGGTGGCAAACGGCATCTTCAAACGCGTGGTGATAGTAGCACGCGAAATAACCTCGGGAGGCTCCCTGAGCGGAGCCTCCCGACAATGGAGTGCCCACCGTTTCACGTTCAGGGCGCTCGCATTCCGAGATTCATCCGAGTACTTAAGGGTGGACCCGAGGTGACCGGACCAACTCCGACAGTAGTTCAACCAGTGAGCAATGCCGTAGCTGCCTTCAGACACCTCGAACGGTTGCACGGGCAGAACACCGAGATCGCGCCTGGAGCATACGGCGTGCTTCCCGCTGGAAGTACGATCGTCGAGTTTACCGCCCCCCTCCTTGTCGAACACGATATTCGAGTTTTCGAGCATCACCACCACGGAACGGAGTCTCGACATTCAGCCATAGATACGCCGCTCCCAGAGGGGCCTCCCTCGGCGACAGAAGCGCGAGCGGCAGGGTGGTACGAAGTGCTCTCTGTTCATACCGAACACCAGTTTGAGCCGCTATGGCGTGTCGCCATCGTACCTCCTGCCCCACTCCGACGGGGCAGTGGGTATCTTCTCGTCATTGGCAACCGAGTCAAGCATGAAGACTGTTGGGGCCAAGAACGGAAGACGATCGAGCAGTACCGACAGCAGAAGAAAGCTGCCCGGCGGCCAGACCCGTATACCAAGGCGAATTATGACGTCCCGATGGTCGAGGAAAAGAACGGGCGCGTCGTCACACCAGTACGGCATGTCCCATTAACGATGGCTCTTCGCATCACGCGCAGTCGAGACTCCACGCGGCGACGACTGACCACGTTAAGTGACGCCGAGCGGTGGGAACTTTCCGGCGCCATCTGGGGGTACATCACGAACCGTGTTGTTAACCAACATGACGGGAAATCGCACACGGGAGTGGACTTCCTGATCGATCATCGTGAGATCCTCACGGAGTTAGAACACCACCTCTGGGAGATGGGCCTCACGCAGTACCTTCCTCTCCCTATGTGGTCACCGGATACGCCGATTCCTCTACAGTTCTTATGGGTGAAGCGGCGTGATGACGGAAGCCCGCAAGTCGCCCCGAATGGGGAGGAGCAGACGACACTTGACGATCCCGATCCTGACAATCCAGTTCCAGCGCAACTCACGACTCCGTACTCGTGTCTTATCCAAGACGTGACTGCCGTTGAAAAACCCGCTAGTGACCCACTCAATCCAGAGAAAAAGGTCCTCGGCTTCTCCGAGCGACTCCAACCCTGGCACGACGAAATTCACACACAGCAGTTCACTCATGTCGAGGCGCCTGATGGGACGGTCAAACGCCACGAAGATAGCGGTAATGGGAACGGTATCGGAGGAGCGATGGGATTCCAAGAAACGGCTGCAGCGGCGGCCATCTTCTACCCCTGGCATGCCTATGTCGACGAACTCTTTCACCGATGGGAGCACTGCAAGTAGCGCCAGCGTGAGATATGATTGACACCCCACCTCAACGCCGTTTCACTGGAGGGAGCTAGTATATATCATCCATCGGCGTGTGAGTATCGCTACGTCCAGATCCTTGAGGACTACTCTGAGATGGCATCGTCAACCTGCCAGGCCGTCTATCTGCAGTAGGCGTTATGGCACACCTAGTCGGCCGTCTTGATACGCGGGCGCTCATAGACATGAACCAACCTCCTCGTACATACCGTTATCAACTGGAGGAACGGTGAGCATCACGTCCGTGCCAACCTAATCCTGCTGAGAGGTGTGTGTGTCCTCGCCACTCTTTTTACTGAGTGTCCCTCTCTGGGTATCCTCTGCCGAATGTGTCAATGTAAATCTATATGCTGTCTGCCATCCATCACCGCTTCGAGTTCTTCCGGGGGTATCCGGGGGAGCGACAGCAAGAGGACACGACGATGGCAGAGATTCAGACATCAGCGAGGAGCGATCAACGAATCCGGCGACGGACCGTGCTACGAGCACTCGGCGGCATCGGCGCGAGTGCGTTCGCAGTGAGTGGACGTGGAGCAGCGCAAGCCAGTGCAATCCCGACGAATCCTACGTATTATCAGGTGATCGTCGAGGGAGCAACGACACACCAGCCGTTCCGCCGCGAAGTACTCCTCCTCGTTGCACCTCCATTAGACCGAACGACGGTCAACTTCGACAACGGACAGAACGCGCGTGATATTGCGCTTCGCTCCGGGAATCCGGCGGGTCTTCCCGAAGCTGGATCGATCTGGTTTGCGACGAACACGAGTCTCTACGATGCAGTCGGCATCCCGTCGAATACCGACGCATCCAACATCGATGTCGCGATCGTCGCGGCGGATGCCGCGAAAAACCTCCTCCAGATCACCGTCGATGGACGAGTCTGGGGGTTGCCGTCAGCTCGTTCGGCCGTTCTCAATAACTTCAACTCGCGATCTGGATTGACGGCCGGAGTCTATCAGATCATTCAGGGTGAAATCCTCCTCCAGTTCATGAACGGTGGTCAGACAGTCGAAGGAGAACTCAATCTGGTCGGAAACGGGTATATCGAGCCAGGAACGTTCCGCTACGTCGCCACCATCGCAGGCCAAGTCACCCAGCCACCGCAGGGCTGACCGTGATGAGATACAGACCTCAGTGCGTGATGCGAGGTTGATCAGGCGCTCTTCTGAAATGTTGATTATTGGAAATCTTCCGAACGGCGGCCCCCGTTCCAGCGAGTACGACCTGTGATCCCACCGGTCGATCGAATTCTAGCCCGTTTTGGCGTTGCAGTTCCTCTGTCCGATAATGGCTGAAATTCCGGAGTCACTGCGGCTGCTGTTCGAAACCTCGCTCGAAGCGTACGACGATCACTATGTCATCTCGATCCCTGCGTCCCTCGTTGAGAACGGCTCGCTCTCCGTCGACGAGTCGTACCGCGTTGCACTCCTTCCTGTCACGGACACCGCTTCCCAGGTGGAATCCACGACTGCCACAGAACGGGATGTGACCGAGACGAACTCATCCTCGTCGCATGAGTCGGCTGCGTCACCGTCGATGCCGTCGGAGCGACACCATCAGACCCCACCGGTTGCGGAGGGGGAGGTTCGCTCGGTCACGATCAATACGCTCGGCGATCAGGGCGACGGGATCGCGAAGGTCGAGCGCGGCTTCATCCTCATCGTCCCGGGCACCCAGCCGGGCGATCAAGTAGAGGTGGAGATTACGGACGTCAAGGAGACGGTCGCCTTCGCCGAACCCGTCAGCGAAGCCACCGTCCGTTAATTCGGTTGGCAATCTCATGCGCTGGCACACTTAGCCTCTACTACACCTACCAGTCACTACCTACGGATCGCGAACGCGGAATGAATAGGCCGTTGGCATCGGGCTCTACCACATTCTCGACATCATCGGCGTCTTTAGTGTACCTCTAAAGAATGTGTACCCGTTGTGGTAACCACCATACCGCCCATCAGAACATCACAGAGTTCTCGAGTGCGGCGCTTCAAGCAGACATCGGACGGACCGACGAGTTCTTCGAGGAGTGCGGTATCCCCGCCGGACGTGACCTTCACATCTACCCGTTCGGTGCGTACAGCGGACGGACGATGGACGTGCTGGCCGAGCACTTCGCACTCACGTTCGGGGGCGGCGGATCCACCAACTACTCGCTGACCAACCCAATCTGCGTTGGCTCGGTCGGCATCGGCGGCGATCTCGCCGGGGCGAAGGCGCTGGTCGATCTCACCGTCGAGCACCGCTCGCTGGCGATCCCCCTCGTCCACCACATGGAGCCGGAGCAGTTCGACCAGTTGGTCGCGCTCGTCCACGAGCAGGACCGGATGGGAACGCTCGATGTAGTCACGGCGCGTGACCTCCAGACGCATCTCCAATCGCTCGGGACCAAGAGCTGATTGATAGAGGGTGATGACGAGACGCCGGAGGTGGGCGACCGGACTCTACCTGCGGCCTCTGCCCCCAGCGGCTCCCTTGCGGTGGGGCTGTGAATCGGAGGCGCAGTCGAGTTCGACTATGTAAACAGAATCACTATCACCGCCTAAAGAGGTCAATCGGCGGTTCACCCTCTTATCTTGTAGACCGAGCTGTCTGGGCAAAGAAATCCCGGATAGCCCTGTTGAAAAACTCGGGGTTGTCCCAGGGGGAGGCGTGTCCGGCGTTCGGGACTTCCTGGACCGTCGTATTTGGAATCTCGGCAGCCAACGTCGGCACATGACGGCTGATCACCGATGACTCGTGTTCGCCATAGAGGATGAGCGTCGGGACGGTAATCGAGGCGAAATCGATGTTGGCGCTGTGAAAGGACATAACGGCCTGCAACGCGGTAACGGCGGCCACCGTCTCCATGTCCGGGAACGCCTCGATACGGAGACTCGTGGTATTACCCCCCTCCAGTTTCCGTCCGAACCACATCATGATGGCCTTGGCTCGGTCGTACCCGATGGGGTGAACGAGCCCAATCAAGGTGTTCAGCAGCACAGTCCGCTCGATGCGGTCCCGTCGGCTGACGAACGCCGGCGTGAAGGTATCGGCGAGCACAAGGCCACTGAGCTGTTCGGGATATCGACTCGCGTAGACTTGGGCAATCATCCCACCCATCGAGACACCACAGAGAACGGGACAATCGAGGCCCAGGGCGGTGATGAACTCGTGGAGGTCCTCGGCCAACCGGTCGATCGAATACGATTCGTTGTGTGGATTGGTCGTTTTACCGTGCCCCCGAACATCGTACGCAATGGCGGTGTACGCGTCGCTGAACGCCTCTAGCTGCTGGTCTGCTGCTGTATGATCGGAAAGTGCCCCATGGATGAAGACGATGGGTGGACCGTCTCCTCGTCGTTCGTAGTAGGTCGCAATATCGTTAGTCTGAACGGTGGGCATCTGACCATCGTTACGGCTCTCATCGAAATGAAGGTGCCGCGGATAAAGAAGACAGCTGGACGCACGCGCTCTCGGAATCCCAGAGCGATCCCCGACAGCTCCGCCGTCACGGATCGCGGTCGACGAGAAACAGATCGAGGAGGGCGGTGAAACGAAGTGGTTGTACGCCGCTATCGACACCACGTCGACGTTGTTGCTGGAGATCGCTGGGTATAGCCATACCGGCGGACGAAGGCTCCAACAATCGTTTTGATTCGGTGGTGATCGCAGAGTATCACCATCTTCCCTCGCCCTCTACTTCGCTCTCTGCCTCATCGGCTGTGATCTATAGACGGGATTCATTGGTTCATCAATCTCGATTCTTTCGAAATGGGGTAGACGTGTTTTGGAGCTGCCAGTGCGTTGCCGTGACCCCGCGCTTATGCGTTCGCGACCTCCGTCGTGGTATCCGTCGATTTGCTCGCCGTCCAGAGGTAGCGCCCGAAGACGATCCAGGCGAGCCCGTAGAACAGGAGCGGTCCGGCCCACGGGTCGGCGCCCTCTCCCATCACGTAGGTGGTGAACCCGATGGCGAGCGGAAGGCCCACCGGCAGGGCAGCGACTAGCAGCCAGGCGCCGAGTCGGGGTGTCGTCGCGGCGGTGGTGCGTAAGATCGCCACGCCGAACACGAGCGCGCCGAGCATCGCGACCAGCCACCCGAGGATGGTCGCGAGGAACGCGATCCCCGGACCGTAGGTGGCCACGGGAAGCCCGATGGCCGCGACGATCCACCCGACGGCCATGATCCAGAAGCCGACCGTCGCCAGTCGGCCGAACCAGTGACGTTCACTCGCGTATAACGCCGGTAACCCCAGCGCGATGAGGATCCCGCCGAGAATCCCCGGCGGTTCGACCAGTGCGAACTCCTGCGGATTCAACACGGTGAATAGATACAGATTGACCGCTGCCGTCAAGATCCCGCCGAGAACGGCACTCAGTGCACTCCAGCGCCACCAGGCGTGGCGACTCGTCGATTCCATTCGTTCCTGTCGTTCGTATTGAGCCATGATATTGTCTCCTACGGTGACACCGTCACACTCCTGTCGGAGTATGATGTCTCACCAGTGATAGATTGACGCTGGCCGACGTCATGTTACCCCGTGGGATTTACTCACGACGTGAGCATCATAACTGGGGATCGTCAGGTTCGAGGGGGTTGGACGCTTGCCAGTGGTCGTCGATCGTCGCCTCGGCCCACGCGTGGACGATCTCGTCCGTCGTTTCGAGCAAGCCGCGTGGCGCACCGTCCTCGTCGAGCAACCCGATCCAGGCGATGTCGTCGACGACGGCGAGCGCGTACGAAATGCTGCCGTCGTAGCGAGCGACTGATCCACGATCGGAAGCAGCGAGCTCCCTGAGCCACATCGCACACTCGGGATCGGCCAACATGACCTCCAGGACCGCCGCCGTGACGGTTATCTCTGACGTCTGGTCGCCGTGGACCGTCGCCTGCCAGATCGCCCGGGGGCTCTCGCGCACGAACACGGGCGCGAGGATACGCACGCGGTCGCCCGTTTCGAACAACTCGACCGCACGCCTGATCGGTGCGATGATATCGGTTCGGTCGGCCAGCGTGATCTCGGCGTCGACGAGACGGTCGAGGTCGAACTCGAACGCCTCGATCGGGAGCCACTCGCTCACTCGACGCAGTTTGTCGACGGTCACCGCGGTATCGACCAACGAGAGGAACTCCCGTGCGAGCAGTTCGCCGAGCGGCGAGGCGCGGTAGTCGGCTCCGCGCCGAGTCACGAGCCCTCTCGCTTCGAGTTCGGTGACGATCCGCCCGACCGTCGCACGCGGCACGCCGGTCACCTCCTGAAGGGCCGCACGGCTGTGTGCCCCCTCGGTGAGCGTTTCGAGCACCGCTACGCGGCTCGGCGAGCGGGCGAGGAAGGCGACGTCGTCGAGCGCGGCCATACGTCTTGGTACTGCACTGGAGCGGAATATGCCTTTGTGCTCGTCTACACGCTCGATACATCGAAAGGCCGTGTCCGACGGTACAGGTACAAGCGCGTCTGCAGATATACCACTCGCGATCTCGGAACGTTCACGCCAGACGGTCCAGAGCTGGTCGTCGATCGCAGCTTCCCCGAGTAACGGTAGAGGAGGATTTCGGCGGAGGCAGCCATTTCATCCCTCAGTGATGACCGGTCCTGTTGAGACTCTTATCTCTCGATAAGATAGATTCGATAGTCAACAATGCGAGTATCCGGCTGCTCGATATATCCTCCGAGAACGTGACATCCAAAACGAAAGGCCGACTGTTTCTCGACGGGTTCGGTCGGCTCGCTACTTGATGCCCTCGACAACCGCCAGACCAGAGAGTGGGCCGACGCTCCGCCGCTGGACGTTCGAGAAACCCGCCTCTCGGAGCCAGTCTTCGACTTCCTCGTGAGTGTAGATGTCTGCTCCGAGCGTCGTCAGATAGGTCAACGCGACGAACCGCAGGGCGGTCTGACTTACCGGTGTCCGTCCGCTTCCCTCCCACTGATCGAGCACGACGATCCGCCCGCCCGGCGTAAGGACATCGGCCACCCGCTCAAAGAGCGCAATGTTCCCGGCGGGATCGTGTGCGTGGACGACGTTGAACAGCAGTGCTACGCCATACCCCTGTCCGAGGTCGTCGGTTCGGTAGTCGCCCACTCGCGTGTCGACTTGTTCAGCCAACTCCGCCGGGATATTTTCGCGGATGGCTTCGATGGCGCCAGGGAAGTCGAAGAGAGTCGCCGAGAGGCCCGGGTGACGTCGACACAATTCCATCGCGTATAGTCCGTGACCCCCGCCGACGTCGAGGAGCCGTTCGGTTCCCTCTGGAACAGTCACCGTGTCGATCACGTCATCGAGGAGAAGAGAGGCAGTCGCTCGAAATCCCGCTTGGGCGATCTCCCAACGGCTGGGTTCTTCGTCGAACCATTCGTAGATGGACTGACTGGGTTCGCCGTTTCTGATGGCGGTTTCGAACTCACGCGCCCAGAACGGGAAGACGAGTTTCTTCCAGAAGGTGAGCCACGGCCCCATATCGGTCTCCGAATCAGCGAGGAGCCAGGTTTCGGTCATTCGGGTAAGCGTATACTGCTCGCCCTCTGTCGCTAGATAACCTTCGGCCACAAGGAAGTTGCACAGCACAGCGATCCCATCGGGATGCGCGTCCACACGGTCGGCTAGGGTTCCAGCTCCGAGCGGGGCGTCCGCTCGCGAGAGTGTCTCAAAGATGTCCAGCTCCAACGCGAGGGTCACCGATTCGAAACTCGCCGCACCGAATAGATCAAGCATCGGGGCCGGACCTCGGTTGAGCTTGAGTAACAATAGGCGCTCGATGAAGTTCGGGTTCACTGGCATGCGATCGGATAACGCTCTGGACCGAGATAACGATCTGGATCAGGGATATCGATCAATATGTCCGGGAGCAGCCGAGAGAAATGCATGCCTGTCATCTCGGATCTCGGGTGTTCCTCGCCACTCCGGGGGCCTGAGAATAACGCTCATAAATTCGCGCCGTCTACACGGTAAGAGAGCTTCGACAACAAAGTGGGGGAGATCTCCGAACGTGCTGCGATCACCGGACGCGTCCATTACGACGGGCGTATCTTCCCCATCGGAACGGAAATGGTAGTCACATGTCAGTAATTCGTACGAATGATATCGAGACCTACTACGAGCGCCGTGGCGACGGACCGCCGATCGTCTTCATTCACGGGGCAATCGTCGACCATAGCCAGTGGACGCCACAACTGGAGACGCTCAGCGACGAGTACACGACGGTCGCCTACGACGTCCGCGGGCACGGCCGGACGGGCGGCTCGACGACGGATCCGTACTCCATCGAACTGTTCGTCGAGGACCTCGAGGCACTTATCACAGCGTTGGATCTGGATCATCCCGTCCTATGTGGCCTCTCGATGGGCGGCTGTATCGCACAGGTGTACGCAGCCAGACACTCCGAGCAACTTGCCGGGCTCGTCCTCGCCGATACGTTCACTCCGGAGGTACTCGACTGGCGTGAACGACTCCAGTTTCTCATGCTGAAAGCCACCATCCCGCCGGTCCGACTCGTCGGCTACGAACGGGTGGAGAAGGTGATGGTATGGTTCCAAGAGCGACTCCAGGGCGAGGGGGTCAGCGGCGACTACGAGAAGATCGAACAGCTCCGCGCAGAGGGGCCGAAGATGGCAACCGACGAGTTCGCCAAGGTCATCCACGCCCTCACGAGCTTTCACGAGACGGACATCGACTTCTCGGCGATTGCCGTTCCGACGCTCGTCCTGTACGGCGAACACGACGCGGGGTTCATTCGCCGTCACGCACCAAAGCTCGGTGCCGACCTTCCGAACGCCACCGTTCGAGCGGTGCCCGACAGCGGCCATACGTCAAACCTCGATAACCCCGAATGTTTCACGATCGCGCTGCAGAATTTCCTTGCGGAGATCTCCTTCTGACGCGTTGTTCGGTACGGTAGGTGCCTCGCATCGTGTATACACATTCCGTCAGAGAATGATCCCTTGCTCTCGACATACGGTACGAGAAATCCACACATTGACGGGTAACGGCCACCCAGGTAGAGGAGATGAGATATGCAGTCCACTCCGAGGACGATGACCGGCTACCTGCGACGCTAGCTTGTTAACACGCTCGGAGAGCCAAGAGCGTAGTGGATGTATCGCGATGACCGCCCGCCCCTGCCTGACTGGATACTTACCATCTACCGGACGCTCAGCGCACGTATCCAGCGTGAGGAGGGTGGGCTGTCGAGAGAGACCGCAACGGACGTTATTGTCGCTGAGGGGATCGAAGCAGTCGACGCGGAGTACGCGCTCCAGCGGCTGATCGACCGCGGCTACCTCTACATGGTCGACGAGGAGCTATTCGTCACTGAGCCAGCGGCAGCCGAGGAGTAACGGATCGACGATCTCTCCCGTCGCTCGGGTGACTCGATAATGCGACATCGATAATTCGCCCTCAGCTGTCGAGGACGAACTCGGTATCCGTGATTGGGGTTGCCCCCTGTTCGACCGCGAACTCGACTGCTTGAGGATCCTTCATCAGAAAGAAATGGTGACCGTCGCGTGTCCAGTGTTCGACTGACTGTTTCAGGATCGCTGCGTGGTTCGTATACTGTTTTTTGACGACGCAGTACGCCTCGAACTCCTCGACAACCTCCAACTCGTAGTAGAATGGTTCGAGGAGTTCTTGGACGTGCTTGACCTCGTCGCTGGGGACGTCAAAGCGGTATTTCTCGCGGTTATAATACTGCTTGAGTTGGTTAAAGAGCTCCCAATCGTCGAAAAACTGTGCAAAGTGGTAGGTATCGTCGATCTCAAAGACGTGGATCGTCGTCGGCTCCACGTCAAACGTGGGCATACCGTACTTGTAGGCGAGCCACCCACATAACAGTGTTTCTGGAGTAGGTTGCGTCCTCGTCGGTGGTGTCGATTCGTCATCGTCGCCTCTTGAGCGGTGGGATGGCCACAGAACGAGTTGACGTGTGAATGATCGCGTTCGATCTGCTCTGCGTCTCGATGAGACTGATGTTCGGTGACGGAGACCGAACTATTCCTCCGATGCAATGCTCGATAGTCGGGTTTCTCTTCTCTCTGTGTGAAGACCGTGTGCTTCTGTCGAGGAAAACCTCTATGTTGGCGGCGGACGCTGTCTGTCGGTGCCTATGTCAATCCCTGACGTGACATCGCCGCGTTGTCTGCGGTGTGGCTTCGAAGCCCCCGCTGGGGATCGTGCCTGGGATCGAGTCAAGGTACCACCGCTCAGGACGATGACGCAGTGTCCCGAGTGTGGCAGTACGAACATCATCAGTCAACGCTACGAAACAGCGGCAGAGGAATGCAGCGGGCGAGAACACCACAGTCCAGTTCATTACCAACCATCCCTCCGAGAGACCACGGCCATGATGCATCGTTTCGTGGAGGCCAACGATTCTCGGTAGGGTCGTGATCCTCTGTAGGCACGCATACTCGCGGGTCCCACATAGTCACCCAGAGAGTGTAGACCATCGACGTATACGCCAGCAACTACTGCGTGTTCGTCATCCCCCCGTCTAGCACGAGTGACTCACCGTTCACATAGCCCGCTAGATCACTCGCGAGAAAGAGCGCAGCCTTTGCCACATCTTCCGGGGGCCCTCCCTGGCGCATCGGGATCGTCTGCATGAACGCGTCCTCATCCTCACTGCCGAAGATGGGCACGTCCTCCGTCGTCATCTTCACGGGATTCGCACTGCTGAAGGCTCGAACACTCACACATCAATTCAGGTCGATTGGTGGTACATAGTCGAGGGCGACTGCGTGTGCACTATCGAAGCGCACGCCAGCACAGGATGACGCCGACGCAGCCCATCACACTCCCACCGACGATGAAGCCGAGTTGGATCGTCGGCATTACAAGCGCGGGCGCACAGTCGAGCGTCCGCGTCCCGCCCACAATACACGCCTGCAGGGGCGCGAGCAGGCCGAGCGAGGTGCTCACCACGCCGACCAGCAGGAGGCCGATCCCGAGGGCGAGGCGGTCGGCCTGTCGGCGCTGATGCTCGAGCGTCTGCCAGCGCTGGCGGATGGCGCGCTCCTCGCACTCCGTCCCGCGCTCCATAGCCCCCTTTTTTCATGTGTCGTGATAACACTTTGTACTATCGCGCCTCGAGGTCGAGAGTGTCTCTCGGCAGGTTTATTTCGCTCACCGATCTGTTCATTGCATGTAGCCACTACGTATTTCTATTGTCCATCCACTACGGAACGTACGTGATGGCCTTGACGATACTCGACCTGTTCCTCGACCTCAAGCGCCTCGAAGACGACCTCGGCCGGCTCCCGCGCGCTAACGACGTGATTCGTGATGGCGCCCACAGCGTCAACACCTACTACAAGCGCTTCGATGGGAACTGGCGCTACGTCGAAACCGCCTATCGAGAGTGGTGCGAGACGGGTCGGTTGCCCGCTGACGCTCAGTAAGCTCTCGAGTGCCGTCGCCCAGACACAGGTGGAGAGGGGGCGTCGTCATTCATCGTGGGATGTAGTCGGTCGCCGCGCCCTCTGGGGTTCTGAGCTACGGCAGCCCCACTGGGGCATCTGCTGGCTGCTAGTTAGGCTGTTCTGATCGAATCGGGACTGTATGGGTTGGAATATATGGGGTGCTTCTGACGGTAGCATCCCGTACCGTGATATCGGACAACCGGTCATCCCGTCTCGATGAGCAGTGTGAAAATGAGACCGGCCGTTTGAAACCACTCTGGGGCAGTTAGGACGTACTCTGGCAGTACTGACTGCCCATAATCAAGTCTGTGGTACACCGAGGAGCCGGCTAAGGGGGTGATTACCAGGGGGTCGGTATTTCGAAGGGCAGGTAGTCGTCTTCCCACTCGTGGCGTGCAGAAAGGGCCTCCCGGTCCTGGCCTGAGAGCGCATACCAGTTGGTGCGGCGGTCGAGTTGGCCCTTTTCAACGTATCCGCGATTGACGAGCGTATCAAGATTCGGATACAATCGCCCATGGGTGATTTCACGACCCATCTCTGTTTCTAATTCACTCTTGGTCTGTTGGCCGGAAGGCCGATCGAAGCCTGCGATCACGCGCAACGGGTCACGCTGAAGCCCAGTGAGCTCTAATAGTGTCATGTCTAATCACTCTGTATCACAACCTCGGAGGTTTGGAAATGATGCGCGTCTTTATATCAGTGTCAAATTTAAAAATTCATTTGATTTAGTTGGAGGTATATTCTGAAGGCAGATAATGAGATGTCTTATGCCGTCCTCAACCCTGGCTAGAACACAGCCAGCGTTCATCATCAGGGACGCACCGACTGCAGACGAACGAACGTAGTGGGTCTCGGTGCTGGTCCCTTTATGAGCATTTACATTGCGTACCCGGCTGGAACAATGTGTCAAACCCGTATCTCTCGGGAGTCTCCTTCGATCGACGGGGAGTGCTGGGAATAGAGTCAGTGTGCGGACATCTATCACAGCCTGAATGGCTGGCCCCATCATAGAGATAGGGGCTGTGATCATCTTGAGAAAGGCAGCACCCTCGTGTTGTAACGGATACTGTGGCGATTTGAGCGACCTTGTCAACTAGTTTGGTCGTCCGCCTAACGCTCGGTTGTCCTTTTTGAGAATCCGCCAACGGTTGAGTTGGAGGCGCGCTGGGATTCTAGATCTCGACCAGAACCGCTTTTTGGCGGACGTTCTAACTCGGACGTAATGACCGATAGTCGTAGAATTCCACGGAGGTCGTTCCTGAGATCAGCTGTCGCAATCGGTGGTGCGGCGGCGTTCAGCGCGTGTTTGGGACGCGAGGAGCTTGATGTCCCAACCGGCCCGGACGACCTATCCTCGTTCCCCGAGCGCCAGCACGCCTGGAACAATGTCCTCCCTACAGATGACCACGGGAATGTCGTCGCCCCTCGCCATCGTGTCCTTCTATACCTGAACTACAGGCAACGTGGTCAACCGACTGAGGAGGACCGGACGACGATCGAAACCGCGGTCGAAGGTGTCGAACACGCGTACGAGCGAAGCGGAAACGGGCTGTTGATGACGGTGAGTTACTCGCGGGCGTATTTCGACCGCTTCGATGGTGCGCTGCCGCAGAGTGTCGATCTCCCGAGCCCTGAGGCGCTGGCTCCATTCGAGGACCCCGAACTCGACACGCCGGACGCAGTCGTTCACATAGCGAGTAACCATGCTCAGGTGGTATTGGGTACCGAAGAAGCCCTCAAAGGGAACCAATCGACACTCAATGGTGTCGATCAACCCGATGCATCGCTCACGGACGTGTTCAAGGTGGTCGACCGACGGACGGGATTCATTGGGGACGGGCTCCCGGCCGAGAACGCGGACGACGCCGAAGGCGTTCCCGCGGACAAAGTGCCCGAGGATGCTCCGTTGTTCATGGGATTCAAATCCGGGTTCGAGAAGAACCAGGCCAGTGAGGATCGCGTCACGATTCAGTCGGGGCCGTTTGTCGGCGGGACGACACAGCACATCTCGAAGCTCCAGCTAAATCTCAACCAGTGGTACAATCAGGACGACCGCTGGCAACGTGAGGCGAAGATGTTCTGCCCGTATCACGCAGAGAACGACATTATCGAAGGGGCGGGGGATAATCTCGGTGACAGTAGCAAGATCGACGACTGTGGACCGACGACGGAGACAGCGCGTGAGATGGGCGTCGTCGGACATTCGCAGAAGTCAGCAGCAGTTCGTGAGAACGATCAGCCGCTCATTCTCCGACGGGACTTCAACTCAACTGATGGCGATCAGGCGGGCCTTCACTTTCTCGCCCTCCAGCGCGAAATTGGTGATTTCGTGAAGACGCGAGAGGCGATGAACGGGACGGATGTCGCCGAGCAATCTGCGGTGGGTCAACGAAACAATAACGGCATTCTCCAGTACATTCGGACAGAGCGCCGCGGCAACTATCTCGTCCCTCCCCGCTCGTTACGAGCGCTTCCTCCTGCAAACCCGCCTGGTGACCGCCAAGAGGTGGCGCATGCGTCGTCGTGACGCCCTTCGGATGATCGGAGGGACATCTCTCGTCGGTCTCGCAGGGTGTACGGGATTGTTTGAGACGCGATCAGCGCGAGCGCCACCCCTCCCGGAGAATCGGCCAGATGCAGTCTATTATCCGACCCACTACGAGGGGATGAAAATGCTGGGAATGAATGAGCAGAGTGGCTACAAGTGCGCACTCACCTACTCGTACGCTCATCGGTTCTGGCTGATGAAACCGAACGGTATCACGAAGGTCGACATCCAGCCCGACGACTCGGTACATCTGATGCCAATCGTCTGGGATGCAGAGACCGGCCTAATCCCACCGGATATCAATCCGCAGGTGGAGATCACACGGGGCGGCGAGTCGGTAGACCAATTTGCACCGTGGCCGATGCTGTCCCAGCCGATGGGGTTTCACTTCGGGGACAACGCGCAACTCCAGGGTGACGGGACATATACGGTCGATGTAAGCATCAGCGGGCCGTCAACACGCCGAACTGGGGCACTAGCCGAGAATCAGGGGAACGCAACTTTTTCGTTCGAGTTCGAGTTCAGCGAATCGACGCTCAACGAGATCTCGTACACTGATATCCCTGAAGACAAGGAGGGGACGAAGGGAGCTATCGAGCTGATGGACATGCAGAGGCTGCCGAGTTCGCAGGTTCCAACGCCCGAGGCACTTTCTGGTGACGTTCGTGGCGCTGCGACGAGCGGGGATGCGAAATTCGTGGTGACGGTGCTCGACGGTGCATCCCGGTTCGGAGGTGACTCGAACCAGCGCTATCTTGCAGTATCACCACGCACACCCTATAATCGCACGATGCTCCCGATGATGTCGCTATCGGGGGCATTGAAACGAAACGGTGCATCGGTATTTGACGGAATTCTACAGGCGACGATCGATCCTGAGCTACAGTATCACTACGGCGCCGTTGTCTCGGACATCCAGTCAGGTGATGAAATTACAATCACTGTCGAGTCACCTCCACAGACTGCTCGACACGAGGGCTATGAGACTACGTTCGTCGATATGCCCGAACTGCAGCTATCGCTCTAATTCCACGGAGTATTTGGATGCGTATTCGCAAGCTATGATATGGAAGAGAAACACCTCGTGCTGGGCGCCCTTCTCGGAGTCGTCACGCTGCTGGTACTCACGGGTTTCGTGGTACGATTGGCGTAGAGAGATTCGCATGTCCACTGGACACCACGTAGCTACCCACATAGCGAACCAACAAGAGGACTCTGAGGAGAAGCCGGCCAGTGTCGATGCTCACTTCCACTTAGTCAATAGGTGGTCATAATATGAATCGACGAACGGTATTGAAACAGAGTGTCGCCATTACAGGCGGACTGATGACTGCAGGCTGTCTCAGCAGTCTCGGCTTCGAGACACAATCTGCGTGGCGGGATCCCCCGCTCGTTCAGAACAGGCCTGATGCCGTCTATTATCCGGCGATTGTCGAAGGGATGGGGATGTACGGGACGACGACAGCCGGCGATGTCGGATTTGCACTGATGCACTCGTTCCCGCACCGGTTCTGGAACCTAACTGGGACGAACAAGACGAAGGTCGTCGTTCGATCCAGTGATTCCCTCCATCTCATGGCGAGCGTCTGGGACGTGGAGACGAACACGATCCTGCCGATCGATATCTCCGCGGAGATCAGCAACGCCGACGGCCAGGTAACCAGCACCAATTTGTGGCCGATGATCTCGCCAAACATGGGCTTTCACTACGGAGACAACGTCGGACTTCCGGGGGAGGGACAGTATGACGTTACCCTTCGCGTCGGGCCGCTTCAGACCGATCGAACGGAGCCGTTCGAAGGCCGATTCACGGAGGCACAATCGGCGACGATGAGCTTCACCTTCGATACGAGTGAAACGTACAATCTCGAGTATCGACGGTTGGGAGAGAAGGCAGGGACTCGAGGAACTGTCGACCTGATGGAGATGCAAATGATGCCCGAACCCCTGGCGCCACGGAAGGGCAATCTTCCCGGTCGACTGATCGGTGACGGTTCCTCTGGTGACGCGACCTTCTTTGTCTCCGTTGTCGAGGCGGGAACTCGCTTTGGAGATGGTGATCGTCCGTACATGATCGTCTCACCGCGAACGCCGTACAATCGTGTCGTTCTCCCCCGGATGGCGCTCTCGGCGACCGTGGAACGCGGACAGAAAACGGTTTTTCAGGGACCGCTTCGGGCATCACTCGATCCAGAGATTAGCTGTTATTACGGGACGTCCATTCCGAAGATCAAGGTAGGCGACTCAGTCACGATTACCGTACAGACGCCGCCCCAGCTCGCACGACACGACGGATACGAGACTGCCTTTCTCGATATGCCACCAATCGAGTTCACTGTGTGAAAATTTGGATCTACCCGAACGTTCGAACTCACCTATCTTGGTTGGGTATCAGCGAGCAAACTCGAAAGCAAGTTTCAGCGGCAATTAGGACAGGTATAGTGGAATTGCTCCAGGGAGGGAGATGATCCAGAGGCTAATAACCGTGTATCCGATCATCACCGCGACGAACGGGTACTGGCTCTGAATCGCGACGAGCCGATTAGAAAAAAGATCGTACACAACCGCGTGCGCCGCCCAGATCGCAAGGAGATGCCCGATGAGCACGAACGCGATACCTAGTCCCTCAAACCAAGACGGTACAGAAAGAACCAGCAGATTCGCTGGTGGGGACAGTGGTGAGGTGAGTGCCATCATCAGTGCCGGGCTGAGGGACACAAGTAGTCCGGCATAGTGAGCTAGGTGATATCCAGCTGTAATCGCGAGGAGTGGTGGCGCAAACTGAAACGCAATCGTCCGAGCGGTGATGTAGGTACCAGTTCTGTGTCGTGAGGAGGGCTCGGAGGTCATCCTCCTCGCTTGTGTATGCCGCCTCGAATGCCTCTCGTTCGGAGTCATCGAACTGCTGGTAATGGTCTACCCCCTTGTGGAGCACGAGACGCTCGCTGGTTGGAAACGGCTGCCCGCAATACTCACACGCGCCTGCGGGTCTTTCAGTCCTAGGTATGGTAGTCCGTATTTGCGACATCACGATCAGTAGCTGTTAGGAAGAGCTAGCGGGCTCGTATTTGAAATCGTTCTAGTTCGAACCTCTCCACCCACTATCGAACCACTGGACGTCGCCACCATACGGAGACTGTCAATTAGAACAGGCCCGCTACTGAGGAACGAATCTGCGCAAGAATTCCGTTTGACGGCTGGACTGTTGCATCTCTATCAGAGCGATTGTGTTCAGCTGAGGTCTGACTCTACCCCCTCACGGGGTTCTTCTTCGTAGGCGTCGCAGTAGATGCACATGGAAAAGCGGTGACAGTGTAGCCGTATAAAACCACGCGACAGTAACCCAAGGTATGACGGAGAATCAGGCCGCTGATTGGTCAGATCGAGAGAGACCAATCACGATACCAAGAAGCACCGTGAGTCCCACGGTAGCAGCTGTTGCCCCATAGAGCGCCATACTCGTCGGTGTCGGGCGAAAGAGCACGATATCACCGACCGAGAGATGCTGAATCTTCGAACTTGTTCCGATAATCAATCCGAGCACAGCGCCGACTATGATTCTGATGAGGACGACTGCCCCAAAGACCCGCTTACCACTCCGTGTGTGTACGGCATCTCCCATGCCTTTAGGCAAGTCACGTAGCGTAAGAACCCTCTGTTCGAACTGTGTTATTAACTAATGGCGGCAGAAATAGCATATTTTGGTAGAACCGCCCCATCTAGTAGCAGTCGGATTATTGTATTCGTAGCCGTATGTCCGATAATGGTCGACCGAATCAGAAGTCGCAACCAACAGGCACCATTGATAGGTGAGACATTGATCTCCACTTATCTATGAGCGAAGAATCCGACACCAGTTCCTCGTACACAGGAGGGAGTCCGTGGCCGCTCTTCGTTGCACTTGGCTTGGCGATCTCGGAAGTCGGCGTCGTCCTCGGGCTTCGACCCGTGTCTGTCGCGGGGCTTCTGTTGTTCGTGGGGTCGGTTACTGGGATCCTCACGGAGTCAGGATACATCTCTCGACCCACACTGGCAGCTGGTTCCCAAGGACTCGCGCTAATCGGGATCGGGATCGCGTTGATAGTTCAGAACCAGACCGGAACGACGGTTCGTGGACAGTCAATCGTCATCGCCGGGGGCCTCTGTCTTCTGGGCGTACTCCTTTGGGCGGGATTCGTTCGGACACGTACTCAAGAGACGCCCTCGATAACTGAGTCATCAGAAGCGACATCCGATTGAGACTACACTACGGAGTAGCCATACATGAAGTTCAATACCACAACGACTGCGATCGCTTTCATCATCCTATTCGCCGTCATCGTTGGCGGTACGGCGATGAGTCCCATGAGTACGAGTACTGTTGCGATGGTTAGCGTCGGCCTCTTGGTGTTCGGCGTGCTGTCGGTCGTCATCGGAGTCAAACACGGCGAATATCGAGCGAGCCACAGCTGATCGAACTCTCGAAAGCATAGTCAAGCGCCGGGAATGGATAGTTAATAACTAAGTCCTGAATTTTTGTTAACTGTAGCTAGTTATGGGCCGTTTCATAGCAGCCAATTTAATAAAACCCGATAGCCTAGCGTTCGTCAATGACCTCGTCAAACAGGGATTCACACGGCTCTTGTGAGGGATCCCACTCGCACGATCATGACCATGACCATGATCACAGTCACAATCACGACCACGATCATGGTCACGGAGACGACAAACCGAACTCGACGACAATAGACGAGGGTGACGTCGCACAGTTCTCGGTCCCCGAAATGGACTGCCCGTCCTGTGCCGGGAAAGTCGAGAACAGCATCCGGAAGATCGACGGAATCAACGACGTCGACCCACAGGTGACGACGGGGACGCTCACCGTTTCCTACGAGGACGACCAGACGACGGCAGATGCCATCGCCGACCGCGTTGAGAAAGCAGGGTACAGCGTCGAAAATTCCGGAGAGATCACGGCGAAGTTCACCGTTCCGGAGATGGACTGTCCCTCGTGTGCTGGCAAGGTTGAGAATGCGCTTGACGGCCTCGCCGGCGTGTCGATGACTGATCCGCAGCCCACGACCGGGAAGGTTGCTGTCACGTACGACTCGACGACCGTGACTGAGTCTGATATTGTCTCTGCCATCGAGAGTGCGGGCTACGAGGTCACAAACACAACCGCTGATGGCGCTGGAGGCAGCGACGATCTCGATACACAGGAGAGTATCTGGATGAGTCCACGTGCAATCAAGACGTGGATCAGCGGTGGCTTCGTCGCACTCGGACTCCTCTTCGAATTCGCCCTCCTCGGACAGAACGCCCAGGTCGCGAGCCTCCTCGGGAGTGAACTCCTTGTCGCAGACGTGCTATTCCTGATCGCCATCGCCATTGGCGGCCAGGAAATCCTCCGGAATGGCTACTACTCCGCCCGCAATCTGAATCTCGATATTGACTTCCTGATGTCGATCGCCATCCTCGGGGCGCTCGTCGCGAGCCTCGCGTTCGGCGAAGCCCTCTACTTCGAAGCCGCCACGCTCGCGTTCCTCTTCAGCATCGCGGAACTCCTTGAGCGCTCCTCGATGGATCGTGCACGCAACTCGCTGCAGGAGCTGATGGACCTCTCCCCGGACGAGGCGACCGTTAAACGGAACGGAACCGAGGAGACGATCCCAGTCGACGAAGTTGCGGTCGGTGACATCGTGGTCGTCAGACCTGGAGAGAAGATCCCAATGGACGGTGACGTCGTCGACGGCGAGAGCGCGGTGAACCAGGCCCCCATCACGGGCGAGAGCGTGCCCGTCGACAAGACGGAGGGTGACGAGGTGTACGCCGGCACGATTAACGAGGAGGGCTACCTGGAAGTGGAGGTCACTTCGGAGGCAGGCGACAACACGCTCTCCCGCATCGTCGAGATGGTCGAGGACGCGCAGGCGAACAAGACTGAACGCGAGCAGTTCGTCGAGCGCTTCTCGGCGTACTACACGCCGGTCGTCGTCGCGTTCGCCGTCCTCGTCACCCTAGGCAGTCCCTACATCATGGGGACGACGTGGTCGACGGCCGTCGTCTACGGCCTGACGCTGCTCGTACTCGCCTGTCCGTGCGCGTTCGTCATCTCGACGCCTGTTTCCGTCGTCTCCGGGATCACGAGCGCCGCGAAGAACGGCGTCCTCATCAAGGGCGGCAACCATCTAGAGGCGATGGGTGCGGTCGACGTCGTCGCGTTCGACAAGACAGGAACCCTGACGAAGGGTGAGCTCACCGTCACCAATGTCGTTCCGCTGAATGGCAACACTGAGGACGACGTCCTCCGGTGTGCCCGGGGACTCGAACAGCGCAGTGAGCATCCCATCGGCGAAGCCATCGTCGCGGAGGCAGGCGCAGCTGGCGTCGCCGAGCGGGAAATCGAGGAGTTCGAGAGCATCACAGGCAAGGGTGTCCGCGCCGACCTCGACGGAACGCCCCACTTCGCCGGCAAGCCTGGTCTCTTCGAGGAGCTCGGCTTCGACCTCTCGCACGTCCACGCGACGACTGATGGTGGCGTCGTCACCCAAACTGCACAGCAACTGTGCGAACGCAACAACTGCCTCGACCTCCTCGAGGACACGGTGCCTGACCTCCAGGCGGAGGGCAAGACCGTCGTCCTCGTCGGCACCGAGGACGAACTCGAGGGGATCATCGGCGTCGCCGACGAAGTCCGGCCCGAGGCCAAGCACGCGGTGCGCCGAATGAAAGAGCTCGGCGTCAAGCGGACGGTGATGCTCACGGGCGACAACGAGCGGACCGCACGAGCGATCGCCGAGCAGGTCGGCGTCGACGACTACCGGGCGGAACTCCTCCCCGAGGAGAAGGTCGATGCCATCGACGAGCTCGTCGACGAGTACGACGGCGTGGCGATGGTCGGCGACGGCATCAACGACGCGCCCGCCCTCGCCACCGCCACGGTCGGCGTCGCAATGGGCGCCGCCGGGACGGACACGGCCCTCGAAACGGCTGACATCGCCCTGATGGGCGACGACCTCGCGAAACTTCCCTACCTCTACGAACTCGCGAACGACGCAAACGGCGTCATCCGCCAGAACATCTGGGCGAGTCTGGCGGTCAAGGCCGGCCTCGCCCTGGCCGTCCCGTTTGGATACGTGCCCATCTGGTTGGCCGTCCTCGCGGGGGACGCCGGTATGACGGTCGGTGTGACCGGCAACGCGATGCGGCTCTCCCGCATCAAACCGAAGACGGGTGGCGAGTCTGACGCTGTCAATTCGTGAGCATCTAAAGTAATGGGTCAATCATCTAATTCGAGCGACGACGGCGGAGGCGAGGCCGAGTACCGCCAGTACCCGTTCGGTCTATCGTCGTATCAACTGTTTTTCTTCGTCGTTCTCGTGGGCCTGATCACGCCAGGTCTTGTCGTCTACTTCTTGGAAACATCGAACCTGTCGGGCATAGCAGATCTCGTCTGGATCGTAGGGTACGGGACGACCGTTTTCGTCGTGTGGTTCATCTGGATTCGTCCTCTCGATCTCATCGGGTCGTCCGGCCACGACACGTCCCTCCCCGATACAGACGCTGAGGATGCCTCTGCAGATGAGGATGAAGAATCGATCGACGAAGAAGCATCCAATTCAGGATCAGATGCTGCGACAGACACTAAACGACCGGATGCGACCAAGGAGCGGTCGACCGAAACCGATCCAACAGCAGACGCTGGGTAGACTAAACCACAGTACTGACTGCTCTCCGAAACCCTCTTCGAGTTACCATGTCCCTCTCCGATCACGACCACGGCGCCGAGGCTGAACCGACTCCCAATTCAGATGGGAGTACGCGACGATTAGCACTCGTCGCCGTCGTCAACTTCGTCGGCTTCGTCGTGGAGTTGGCTGGCGGGCTCCTGTTCGGGTCGGTCGCCCTCATTAGCGACGCGCTCCACATGCTGTTCGACATGCTCGCGTATGCGATGGCGTTCGGCGCAAGCTATACCGCCGAACGCTTCGAGGGCGGCGAGGCGTGGTCCTACGGGCTACATCGACTCGAGCCGGTCGCCGCCTTCCTTAACGGCATCCTCCTCTTGCCGATGGTCGGGTACATCCTCTGGGAGTCATACCAGCGGTTTCTCAATCCGGTCGATATCGATCCGGTACTGACGCTCGTCGTTGCGACTGGCGGCCTGCTCGTCAATATCGGCTCGGTCTATATCCTCCAGGGCGGTGAAATGAGTCTCAATGAACGCGGTGCGTTCTATCACCTGCTCGGTGACGCCAGTGGATCGGTTGCAGTCATCATTTCGACACTAGCCGTGGCGGTGTTGGATCTTCCCGTGGCTGACCCCGCTGCAGCGGTCCTCATCGGAGTGCTAATTCTGTGGTCGGCCGGGAAGGTGCTCCGCGAAAGCACGACGATTCTCCTCGAACGGAGCCCGATCGATCCGACCGATCTGCGGAACGAACTCACAGGGATCGATGGCGTCGAGCGCGTCGACGATCTCCACGTCTGGCAGGTGTGCAGCCAGCTTACCGTTGGGACGGTGCGTCTCGTCGATTTGGCGACCACGATCGAGGAGCGTGAGGCCATTCGATCCCGTGTACATGCCAGCCTGACAGAGCGAGGCATCGACCATGCGACGATCGAGCTGACGGAATCCCTCACCTCGGACGCGACACACGCTGATCGAACGGGGCACACGCATTGACCAATGACTAGAGCACCTGCCCCGGAATTGTACGATGTACTCGACGAAACTCAGGACGATGTGGTCGCCATTCGTGTTGGCCGCGGGACGAAACGAGGGCACGAAGAACTGTACTCGTTGCTTGCCGAAACGACTTGGAGTCGGCTACGTGTCCTCGTAGAGAGCGCCCGAACTACGGTTCGGTAGCGAATCGGTTGTACAGCGTTTCGATGACGTACGCATCGACAAATCCGTCACAGAAGGCCCAGACTGCTCTGGTAGCGAGACCTACAGTCCGGTATTGTACCCGGGATACAAGTCCTCGAACAGTCGCTCCCATCGTTCTCCCCAACTGAAATACGAACGAATGCCGATGAATACGACGGCTGCCGACTAGAACGTCCCGACAGCCATTCCCAACGCCTTCGTATCGACCGGATAGGACGTACCTGCGTCGGTCATATTACCGAATTCGTTCGCCTCGGGTAAATCTGTTTGTTACTTGGGTCCGAGTCGGGAATACTGAGCGACGGCCCGATTCGGTGCTTCACTCGCGTTCGAGATAGAGTGAATACAGGATGATCGCGAGTCCGATCGCGACGAGAATGCTATTGATCAAGACACCCATCTCGAGAGAGACGGAGAGAATTTGATTCGCAATACCTGCCAGTAGCGCCCCGAACGTGATAATTCCGAATCCGACACCGAGAGCGCGGAGTGAAGCGGCCCCAGTCCGCCGATAAGCTTTGTAGGCGATAAACGTGATACCGCTCCCCAGCAGCAGTATCACCGTCTTCACGACGACGATTGCAGTGCCGGTCCACGTCATAGTTCGTCTCCCATCTTCGACCAGATGTCGGCGAGGCGTTCGTCAGCTTTCCGTGGTGGTCGTTCGACCGTCACCGAGAAGTTATCCTCGTCGTCCATTGAGATCGTTACGTCATCGAAGTCGCGTTTGTATTTCGTGGTTCGGCCTCCACCAGGGTTGATTATGTCCTGTTCACGGACGAGCGAGGCCTCACTGAGGAGCTCCAGTTTTCGGTACAACGTCGATTTGGGGATGTCACAGGCGTCGATGAGTTCGTTTGCGGTCATAGGTTCAGCTGTTTCTCGGAGGATGGCCCGACAGTCGGCGTCATCCAACGCATCGAGGACGTCTTGCAACGAGGGAGAGTCCCGAGATGACGCTGGATCGCTCACCATTATCTGAGTTTGGGAGATACGCGGGATATACAATCCGATTCAGACTCATCTGACTACGTGAGATTTCAGCGGAAGTGAGAAATTCCTCGCGAACTCATGTGCCATCAATATTCTCAAGGTGTCGTATTCCGTCGTCAGTAACATCATAGAGCCCTCGTCCGAGTGGAGAGATGTGTCCTTGCTCATGTAGCCGAGCGCAGGTCTGATCGACCGTGATCGGATGGCGATCCGCAATTTTGGCGATATCCATCACACGGAGCGGTGCGTTCGTGACGAGAATGTCGAGAATCTCTCGGTCGGTTTCGCGGTTGAGTTCACTCATTATTTCTTCTGCTCGCATGTTCGCAGTTGATTTCTCTCGGCGTCGCTGCGCTGGATCGCTCATCACGCATAGCCCTCCTCGGCGTAGACGTCGAGCAGTTCTTGGTAGCGATTCCGAATCGTCACCTTGCTCACGTGGGCCGCTTTGCTGACTGTTTCCTGTGTCAACTGCTCATTCGTGAGGTGCGTCGCGGCGTAGATCGCGGCCGCAGCAAGGCCTGCAGGACTCTTCCCACTATGGGCACCCGCTTCCATTGCCGTCGTAAGCAAGTCTCGTGCTTGGCGTGTCGCCTCGTCACTCACGTCCAGTGCTGACGCGAACTGCGGAACATACTCTAGTGGATCGGCAGGTTCGATTTCTAATCCGAGTTCCCGGGATGCATATCGATAGGCCCGCTGGATACGGATCTTTTCCACGCGACTGACTTCGGCGAACTCCGAGAGCGGCCGTGGCGTCCCGTGCTGTCGGGCTGCAGCGTACAGCGACGCCGTCGCCATACCTTCGATCGACCGACCGGGAAGGAGATCGTCCTTGACTGCCCGCCGATAGATCGCCCCTGCTGTCTCCCGAACTGGGTCTGGGACGTCGAGGGCAGATGCCATCCGACTGATTTCGCCGAGTGCTTGCTTGAGATTCCGCTCGTGGGCGTCTTTCGTCCGGAACCGTTCGTCCCACGTACGAAGACGCTGCAGGCGGGCTCGCTTGCGATTGGATACCGACTGGCCGTAGGCGTCTTTATCCTGCCAGCTGATCGTCGTACTGAGCCCCTTGTCGTGCATGAGCTGTGTCGTCGGCGCCCCGACGCGGCTCTTCTCGTCTTCTTCGTCGCTATAGAACGCCCGCCACTCCGGTCCCCGGTCAATAGACGCGTCGTCGAGCACGAGGCCACACTCTTCACAGGTTTGTTCACCGTGTTCCTCGTCGTGGACGACCTTGCCGCCACACTCCGGACAGGATGATCGCTGCTGGGACTCGGCGGTCGATTGTCGTTCATCTTTGCGGCCGTTATCGAGGGTTAGTTTCGTGTTGGTCATGGATTCAGGACCTGCATCGTTGGCCTCGAATGGGTCTCTCTAGCAAAGGTACGTGCAGACGCCAGAAGAGTACGGGGCGGATTCCCAACAATTAGGAATCCGCCGATACGGTTTATCGAATACGGACGAAGGAAGAGAACACGGCAACAACGCACGGCTTACTTCGAGATACTATGCAGGTGTCATCGATCATCACGCGAGTTCGATACGGCTTTCGGGAGTTCCCGGTCTCCTATGTGCATCTAACGGGGGCCACACTCGTCGTAACCTATGCTGTGATGCTCCTCGGCGCATACACGAGTGCAATCGGCGCGGGATTATCCTGCCCAGACTGGCCGACGTGCTACGGAACATGGGTTCCCTTTCTCCATCCCGAGATCATTGCCAATTCTTCGTATTCCGCACTCCAGATCTTCGCGGAGTGGGCACACCGTGGACTGGCGATGACAGCCGGCTTCCTCATCTTGGGGACGACGATTGGAGCGTGGCTTGCGTTTCCCAACAATCGTCTCGTCACGTGGTCAGGGACGGGAGCGCTACTTCTCCTTCCGATACAGGTACTCCTCGGCGGACTAACGGTGACGGAAAACCTCCAACCATTCATCGTGACCACGCACCTCGGCGTCGCGACGCTCATTCTGCTCTGCCTGCTAACCACATTCCTCACCGGCTGGCTTTCAGGCCGAGAAAGAATGCGGTACGGGCAAGTACCATGAACTCGGGTGCGCAAGATGACCATGGTGGCTAGAAGTCACCGGACGACTCCGAAGACGTTTCAATTGATGAACCTAAGAGAGCCACTATCCAAGACGGAATCTAAGAATGGTGCCAAATACCGGTCCGGTCTGTGAGGAGGAGTTCAGTGCCGCGGGCTCCGTTCGCGATCATACGTGGGATGTACACGGAGCGTGCCACTACTGTGGCGAGGAATGTGAGGACGACCAAGCGCTCTACACGCACTGGCTCACCGCGCATCCCGACGGACCTCTCACGTGTGGACTACAAACGGGCTGATACAGCCGTCGATTCGCCTACGTTCTCAGAACGGTTCTCCGAGGGAGGTTTCGGAGCTGCTGTCGGAGGACTGACCCGCCGACAACTTCTCCTCGCCGGTGGTGGTACCGCCACTGCCGGTCTCGTGATCGGCGCCACCGCTCTCTCTAACAATACGGGTACTGAACCGGATGGCGGCACGAATGCTGGAGGTGATGCGGGTGCCGTCACGACTGCTCCAATTTCTGAAACGCCGGGCGAATTCCGGTATGCGACGATGGGATCCGCTGATGTCGATGCCACGGTCACGTACTTCGGGAGCTGGAAGTGCCCGTACTGCGCCCAGTTCAGTACGGGGATGCTCTCATAACTCGTGACAGACTACGTGGAACCTGGAACAATCGCGCTCGAGTTCCGCAATCTCGCGTATATTGATGGCGACCCGTTTTTAGGCCCCGATGCACCCGCAGCCAGTCAGGCCGGATTAGCCGTCTGGAACACCGACCCAGCCTCGTACTGGGCGTTCCACGAATACGTGTTCCAGAATCAGCCACCCGAGAGCGACCTGTGGGCGACCGCCGAGAGACTGGTCGAGTTTGCTCAGGCCGCAGGTATCTCCGAGACAGCGTCGATCCGCACGGCAATCCAAGAAAACCAGTACGACGACGCGCTTCGGGCGACTGACAGGGCTGCGAGCGATGCCGGTGTCGACGCCACACCCACGCTCCTCATCGATGGCACGACGGTCAATCCACTCAGAAACGAATAGCGAACAAGACAGTTGATCGAAGATGCAGCTGGATCGAACCTCGTCGAACCTGAACGTCAGCCATGAAGGCACTGTCTAGTTTAGCACCTCGTCGGTTGGCGTTCGTCCATCGAGCGATTGGTGCGGTCTCTGCTGGTTATAGTAATGTACGTACTATTCAATCCATTCGCGTACGCTTGACCGACTGCCCACCCACGAATTATGGAAGCGGTCGACACACATTTTGAGTGGGCACTGTCTAGTTAAGCCAGCTTGAAAAGCGAGCAGTTCGTTGGTTTCGGTGTCTATGCTCAACCAAGAACTGCTCAGAGAGACGTTGGAGACGGCGAATCTTGAATGTTGGGAGCGTGAGGGGACGGCGACGCCCGTCAGGGCGTTCGCTGTCCGCCTCCACCAAGCCGGTTGTTCGCTCAGAGAAACAACAACGGTTTTCGCTGAACTGGGCGTTGAACGCTCTCACGGCGCGGTTTGGAACTGGATGGATCCGCTGGCTGACAGCCGCCACGACCCGCCTGAGGCGCAGCCGAAGCGGGTCGCCGTCGACGAGACCGCTGTCACGATCAACAGCGAATGGTCTTGGTTGTGCGCTGCAATAGACCTCGACACCAATCTGATTCTTGGTGTCGCGTTGTTCGGACGACATGGCACTGATCCGGCGGCGGCGTTTCTGCATGGTCTCCGCGAGAAACACGATCTCTCGGATGCTACGTTCCTCGTCGATCAGTTCGGCTATCGGACTGCCCTTTCTCGATTAGGATTGAGCGGTCGGTTCGACTATACCGACCGAAACCCCATTGAGAAATGGTTTCACACGCTCAAAATGCGGATCGACCGCTTCCATACCTCGTGGGTGGGCAGTCGATCGAGTGTCCGCGAGTGGCTTGAACGATTTATGCACTACTATAACCGTCAGAAACCGCACCAAGCTCTCGATGGAAAGACGCTGATTGAGGTGGTGCAGAACTAGACAGTGCCCACGCATCGAATCTTTTGCTCGATTGAAACGTTGGATCGCGTGGCCCTCTTTCTGTTCTTTTTATAGATACACTTGCGTAGCATATTATTGATAGGGCGTAGTCTCACGATTTCGTGGTGACCGTCGTGGCCAGTAGGTCGAGCGACGGCTCCGGGGCGTTCTGGCTCTGGAACGCTGGCTTGGCGGTGATGGTATTCGTCTCCGTTCTCCCGGTCGGCTTCCTCCAACTCGAGGTCGCCTTCACTCAGGGATATGACGCCGCCCGGAGCCTCGCGTTCTACAATCGCGAACTCGTCCAACTCCTGTTCTGGGCGCGGTTCCCTGGCGACACGCTCCTCATTCTTGGGACGCTCGTGTTCGCATACGATGTGGTCCAGAAGCGGTTCGCGCTCCGCTCCGTCATGACACCTGATGAGGCGCCCGCATCACGGAGCATCTCGGAACGCGTCTTCTGAGAAGACGATGACTAACCCAACAGGCGAAGGATGTGTTCCTCGTGCCGACGGAGGATTTCTATCACTTCGACAAAGGTAGCTAATACTGGATGGTCAACGTCCAAAGGTTCGTATAGGTACGAGCAGAGAGTCGTGTAGTCATGGTCACCTGACGACCGCTCAGATCGGCGGACATGGAGCTGCTCCTGTCGTCGTTGAAGCCACTCCTCACAGTCCCGGGTCAGCGATTGAAGTGTTTCGTGGCGGCTGGTCAATTGGGTGGCCGAAAGGCCCTGTAAGTCTTCGTCGTCGATATCGACAACCGTGTCTCGGATCGTCTGGGTTGTGGACTGCGCATCCGTGAGCGTCGCAAATTCGTTCTCGAGGGTTTCCAAAAAGATCTGACGGCTATCGATACACCGCTGAGCGGCATCAAGAAGTCGGTGTTTGATAAATGATGAAAACGATGTCGCTTCCGAAATCAAGAGCAGAACATCGGCCCCAAATTCGGCACTGATGCTCGCCTCAAACGAATCATCGTAAACATCGTCGTAGTGATCGACTGCCATGACGGTCTCCCGATAACAAGGCTCGGTCACGTCACGGACAGACTGCTGCGCAGATGAGAACCGCTGATACACCCCACCAGATGGCTGTTCGATCTGTGGCGTGGTTGTTTCGAGACGCTGGGTACGCTTGCGAAACCGCCGGAAGGCCTGGCACTCGCGTTCAACCTCGCGTCGCTCTCGCCGAACGCTTTCGAGGGCAGCATCTAGATGCGTCGGCCAAGAAGGTTCTCCGGTGGTCATGGCCAGTGTAGCGGCTCATGGATTGTGTCAGTGGTACGGCCAATTTCGGCCATCGGCTTCGGGGTGAGGCGTGTGCCGGTAACTGCGCTCGCGACTACCTCATCTACCCGGAGAACTCGCTGTACGAGACGCTCCCTTGGTCGACGATGGTCTGACTCTCGGGAACGTCTCCGTCCGGCGGCATACTCCCTTCGGCAGGGCCACCGGGGTCGCCGACGACGATCCGGCCGACCATCCCCAGGGTCTTGTGTGGAATACAGAAGTAATCGTATGTACCTGTGGTTTCAAACGTGTGCTCGTACGTCGCCCCCTGTTCGCTTAGAATCTCGCTGTTGAACGCGTCCGCACCCTCTGGAATCCGAGTGACCGACGCTGGACCGTTCCCTTTCTTGTAGGCGGTCGCCGAGTGGCTCCCGCTCTTGATCTCGAACGTGACCGTGTCTCCGGATTCGACGAACAGGCCGATCGGGTCGAAATAATACTCGCTGCCCTCGGTAACCATCATAACCGTATTCGAACCTACCTTGGAGCCGCCCGAACCACCGGTCTCCTGTGTCTCTGTCGTGGTCGGCTCACCGCCACCCTCATCACCATTCCCTGAGCTACTACAGCCTGCGAGACTGGTTATGCCACCTGTTGCGAGAATCCCGGCTGTCTTGAGCAGCTGTCGGCGCTCCATATTTCTCTTATCAAAGGCCCCAGCATAAGGGGATAACGCGGATTCCCAATACATAGGACACCGCCCTCATTTGACGTACTGAAGCCGCAAAGTTAGAGTGATGGCATTCCGTCCGACAAAGCCCCATTTTTCACTTGGTCTGCGGATCATCGGTCAGACCCATAGAAATATTCGTCGAGGTGAGCCCGATGGTTGATCCCGTTCTTGCGAGCCGACTCCAGTTTGCGCTCACCACGATCGTTCACATCATCTTCCCAGTGATGAGTATGGGACTTGCACCGTTTCTCATCTATTTCACCTGGAAAGAAATTCGCACCAAACAGCCGGTGTACGAACAGCTCCGTCGGTTCTGGACCCGCATCTTTGCGGTCAGCTTCGTCGTTGGAACGGTAACCGGACTCGTCCTCGAGTTTGAATTCGGAACGAACTTCGCCGCGTTCTCGACGACCGCGGGGGAGCTGTTCGGCGGCCCGCTCGCCCTGGAGGGGATGATGGCGTTCATGCTCGAAGCCACGTTCCTCGGTATCTTCGTATTCGGACGGGACCGGGTGTCTGACCGACTGTACTTCCTGTCGAGTATCGCTGTCGGGCTCGGCACTTGGCTCTCGGCCGTCTGGATTCTCATCGCGAACTCGTGGATGCAGACGCCGCGTGGCTTCGAAATCGTTGTCGAGAACGGCCAGCGAATTGTGAAGCTTACCGACCCGCTCGCGGCCTATCTCAACCCACGATTCCCCTACATGTTCATCCATATGCAGAATGCAGCCGTCGAGTCGGTCGCGCTCTTCATGGCCGGCGTTGCTGCCTACTACGTCTTCCGCCACCACGTCTGGGGCTACCCGATCGAACACATCGAGGTCTGGGAAAAGACGCTCAAAATCGCGCTCGTCGTCCTGCTCATCACGGCCCCACTACAAGTGATTCAGGGCGATGCCTACGCTCGCCACGTCTACGAGACCCAACCGCTGAAATTCGCCGCGATGGAAGCCGTCTGGGAAACCGACTCTTACGTCCCCGAGTACATCGTCGCGTTCCCCACGGACGTCAACGACCTCCTGAATCCACGGACGAAAGATCTCTTCGGCATCGGCATCCCGGGGGGAGCATCCTGGCTGGCGAGTGGTGGAAACCCACAGGCGACAATACGCGGCCTCGAATCCTTCTCGACGAAGGCCCCACCAGTGGCGATCGTCTTCTGGGCGTTCCGGATCATGGTCGCGCTCGGTTTCTGGTTCATTCTGTTGGCTGTCTGGGGTGCCTATCGATGGTGGCGTGGGGAACTCTTCGAGGACGACTTGTTACACAAAGCGTTGATGGCGTCGTCTCTCCTGGGATTCGTCGCCGTGGAGGTCGGCTGGATCGTCACTGAGGTTGGACGACAACCGTGGGTCATTCAGGGGGTAATGAAGACGAGTGCCAGTGTCTCTCCGAATCTTACAGGCGCCGAAGCAACGTTCACACTCTTCGGATTCGTTACCGGGTACATCCTGTTACTAGGTCTCTACACATACGTCGTCGGTCGTATCATCCGAGCGGGGCCGCCATCGAAAGACGAACTCACGCAGAGTGATGCTGCGCATGTCCGAGAGTCAAAGGTGACATCCGGTGACTAACGTCGGAGCGCTGGCCACGAAGCCGCTATTCGGATTACCGCTCGCCGAGCTCTGGTTCGCGCTGCTGTTTTTCATCTTCGGAATGTTCCTCTTTCTCGACGGCTTCGACTTCGGCGTGGGCGTCCTGTTTGCGACCCGTGACGACGATCACGAGAAAGAACAGCTGTTGGCGACTGTCGGGCCGTTCTGGGACGGGAACGAAGTCTGGCTCGTCGTCTTCGGTGGAGCGCTATTCGCGGCGTTTCCGTCCGTATACGCGAACCTCTTCAGTCGGTACTATCTGTTGATGTTCGCGATTTTGGCTGCTCTTGGTCTCCGAGGGCTCGCCCCAGAAATGTACGAAGAGCGTGAAGACGACCACTGGCGGACACTCTGGGGCTATTCATTCATCATCGGGAGTACTGTAACGCCGTTTCTATTGGGGCTGTTCGTGATGAACTGGCTGGTCGGAGCGACTGGGCTCATCACCCCAGTGGGGGTCCTCGGTGGTGTCACAGTCCTTGTCCTCACGATCGTCGATGGGGCGGCGTTCCTCGGCCTGAAAACCCGTGGCGCTCTGCGAGACGAAATGCGAAACTACGGTACCCGGGCTGCCGTGAGCTATCTTGGTATTGCGATCATTACTCTCGGGGCGATATATGCGACTGAGCCAGGGCTGCGCTCCTCGTTCCGTTCGCCCACTGTCGTTGCACTTGTGATGCTCACTGCTACGCTGACGGGGATCTATGTTGTCGCGCTCCGTCGACGTCGGTACTACGCCGCGTTCGCGGCGACAGCCACACTCGTCTTCGGACTAGTGGGGCTTGTCGCAACCCTTCTGTTTCCCTTCGTGGATCGGACTGCAGGACTCACCGTCCGAGAGGCGATTATCTCTACGCTTCCACTCAATCTCATGTCGATCATGGCGAGTGTGCTGCTCCCGATCGTGCTTGGCTACTTTGTCGTGCTCTATTCAGCGTTCAGTGGTCCCGTCGATACCGAGGAAACCTACGGATGAGACGCATAATCAGGCAACTGCGTATCGTTGAGTTGCGTAGACAGAGTCAAATAGAAAATCAACATCGCGTCCTGAATATGGTACGCTGAACCGATGACATCGACACAGCCCAATTCGGAACCCCGATTGCTGTCTCGGATTATAGTAACGTGGATCGAACTCACGGTCGTTGGGGTTGGAGGAGGTGCAATCGGTACATCGATCGGTGGCCCACCAGGATTGATTACTTATTTCGTCACGACCCTCCTCTCAGTTGGTATCCTCTTCTACAACGTGAACGAACTCATCAAACATTGGGTGTCATCCTATGCAGACACCATGTAGTCGTCTGCGTCGTCGAATTCGATTTCGTAAGTGAGTGGGTTTAACTGGATTGGCCAGTGAGCTCATAATGCTCCGTTGGTGTAGCTCGGCCAATCATCTCGGCATCTCACGCCGAGGACCGAGGTTCAAATCCTCGACGGAGCATTCTCGACCAGTTACCGAACGAGGAGAAGAAAAGGCTCCCGAGAACGAAGTGAGATAGCTGGTTGACCGATGTACAGATCTGGGTCAAGAATATGCTGACTTCTTCGCAAACCAACCTTGCTCGATGCACCGTTGTCGAACTCGTCGCAATCACGTTCCCGCTCGGCGCCAGTCTGGTGTTGGGAGTCAGCTTGTTTTCACTCCCGATAGCACTCCTCGGGTGGTTTGGAAGTGGATTGGCCGGGCTCATGGTTGCACTCAGCGCGAGTCGAACGTCGAAGAGCGATTACAGTCTCGTACAGTGGCCACGACCACAGACAATGGGTGACATTCTGATTAATGGAATCGCGTACAACAGCGTGGTACTGCTTGGTACGATTCTCGCACAGGTGGTGTGGCTCGCCTCGAAGAGCACACTCCTCGGCGTCGGGATCGGCGTGATACTACCGCTCTGGTTTCTCAAGCATGTTCATCTCCTCGTGTTTCTGGGTGAGTCTTGACCTCCTCCCACGGCTGAAAAGCCGTGGGATTCCCCGATGGGGATATTAGGGTTGCGCGTTTCCTCGGCGGTTCAAATACGCTTTCGCGTGGCCAGCGTCAACGGTCGCCGCCCAGTTGTTACCAAGGGCGTGCTTTCCAGCGCGTGTAGCCGGGGCAACGCGGCCTTCCCACCTGCACGTGGCAGGCGACCGTAAAATCACCAGAGTACTCTCCGCCAAATACTTCACAAGATGTTTCGCATGTACCCAAATATTATATTAGACGCCCCTAATTCTAGGACAGGCAGATGAGCCATCGATTCGGATTTAAAACGAAGGTATCAGAAGGGGCCCAGATATGGACCCATTGGGGTGACGGTGATGCTTGAAGAACTGATTGTCGACATAGTCGGACGTGATCCAGTGCTCCTGGGACTTGTCGGAGGGATTTTCATTGCCTCCCTCAATCTTCTGGGCGCGTTGCTCGTGCTCGTCTGGCGGAATCCGACAGAGAAGTCCCTCGATACGATGCTCGGGTTCGCTGCTGGCGTGATGCTCTCAGCGAGTTTCACGAGCCTCCTCCTCCCAGGTATCGAATTTGCCTCCGAAGCTACGTACCGCGGCGTGAGCGTTGCTGGGTTCGAACTTGCCGGGATCGTCCCGGTACTAATCGGATTCTTCCTCGGGGTCGCTGTCCTCGATCAGGGAGAACGCTGGGTCCACCAAGTCGGTCCGATCATCAGCAACCGCCTCGCGGATGACATCCAGACGGACGGCGGTACCGCCACCGCTGACACACAGACGAGCGACTCACAAAACGCGAATACTGACTCAGTGGCATCCGCCCGTTTGACGTCGCTCCTGCTCTTCACTGTCGCCATCACGCTTCACAACATGCCTGAAGGGCTTGCCGTCGGGGTCGGCTTCGGATCGGGTAACATCGGGAATGCGGTGTCGCTGATGCTCGCCATCGGCATCCAGAATATCCCCGAGGGCTTCGCCGTCTCGGTCGCCGCGATCAACGCAGGGCTCGGGCGGCGCTGGTACGCAGCGGTCGCTGGTATCCGGGCCGGCCTCGTCGAGATCCCCCTCGCGCTGTTCGGCGCCTGGGCTGTTGTCGTCGCTGCGCCCATCCTCCCGTACGCCATGGGATTCGCTGCGGGCGGGATGCTGTACGTGATTGGGGACGAAATCATTCCCGAGACGCACTCCCACGGGTACGAACGAGTTGCCACGCTCGGCTTCTTGGTCGGGGCGGCAGTGATGCTCACCCTTGACGTCGTCCTCGGGTGACGGTTCCCCGTAACCCTTGCTCTCTACGTTCCTCAGAGCCAGCTACCCCGAGCTTCAACCTGCTTCAGAAAAGGGATCAGTCAGGTAGAAGTGGCTCGCGGAGAAAACTTCACTATGACCTCGGATCGGCATCGAGTAGCGAATACTAATTCACGTGGACAATCCTGCCGGCCGGGATCGATTCGTCCACTGTCTCTCTTCGTCCTATTCGTACTGACACTCACGCAAATCCCCGTTGCGTCCGCCCACGGCACGACCGCAAACGGTGGACTCTCCCAAGAACACGGACTCATCTTGGCACTGGTCGGTGCCGCCATCCTCGGAGGGTTCGTCCTCCTCAAACGGTTCGATCGAGTCACGCCGACAACCGCTCTTTACGGTGTGTTCGTCGGGATCGCCGTTACTGCGCTTGGAGCCGTTCTCTTCGAGGGGCTCTCCCCGGATCCGACGTACACTGCGAGTTCGATGCCGTTTCCCCGATCGTTGTATCAGCCACTAGCCCTGCTGAGTGGCTTAGGCATCATGGTCGTGAGCTTCGTCGTTGGGTGGCTTCGCTGGCCATCCCGCCCACGGTACACGTTCCTCGGCATCCTCATGGGATTGTGGATTTCTTACCCCTACCTCCTTCCTGGACGGGCAAGTGATACACATCCACTCGGGTACGCTATCGTCCTCGGAACACCAATCCTGATCGGCTATGTCATCTGGAAGGATGCAGGGGGTGTCATTCGCGCAGTCATGCGTGATCCGGTTGCGCGTCGCTTCGGCATTGGCGTCGGTATCGTGTTAGCACTCTTTTTTGTTACCGTGACGGGCTACCTCTCGTTTTTCCCCGAAGAAGGGTTCCCCGAGGAGGTGACGGTCGTCGTTCTGCCCGCAATCTATCAGCTAGTATCGTGGCCCACCCTCGAAATCGCGATCCCGCATCTCCCGTTGGTACATATCCCGTTCTTCCTGGCCCTGTCACCTGGCCAGGTCATCGTCGTCGGGATGCTGAGCGCTCTCATTGGGTTGAACGCCGCTCTCATCGCCCGTCACTGGCGCGTCGAGGAACGAGCCGGTATGACCGAAGGGACCGCCGGGAGTGCTGCAATCGTCGGTACGTGTACCTGTGGGTGCTGTGGGCCACTCGTCGCGAAGATCGCGGTGCTTGCTGCCGGGCCATCGATTGCTGCCCCGCTCTACTGGGTATTCGTCGATTCGGCCTCGCCGCTCAGTGCGGTGTTCATCGTCGGGAGTTTCGTCCTATTCACCGGGAGTCTGATCTACTCGGTCCAAGCAGCCCGACAGCCCGACCAATTGGCCGCCATCATCCCGGCCGACTGAGGTGACGTATCTACCGTGAGAATACGGTAGCTGGGTTGGACGAATGGGTTAAGATATGAAGAACAAACATCGACAGTACGGTTAGGATTGCCAGCGGTACTAATCGTTGTCGGCACACTCGGGACCGGCTTCCTCTCGTCAACTCCGTTCTACCAGATCCTCTCTCGAGGATCATCGTAGCGGGCTTTGCGGTCGGGTACGCGGGCCTCGGTGTCTTCGGATTTCTTGAATGAAGCGATAGGTATGGATTTACCCGGTTACAGCAGCTATCTACCTGTTCGCGAGGTTAAAACCGCTACTTATTGATCAAGTCTCGAAACGAATTCGCCGCGAGAAGACTACCGGTCGCCACGACCGCTCCCATCGCGAACACTGGATTCAGCAACCCCGTCGCCGCGAGGGGGATCGTGATCCCATTATAGAGCAGCGCTAGCCCGTTGTTCTGTTTCACACGTCGACGAGCTGCATCTGCGAGGTCGAACGTCGTCTCAACCACTGAGAGGTGGTCGTCAACGATAGAAATATCCGTGGCATCGGACGCGAGCGCGGTCCCACCGCCGAGCGAGATACCTAGATCGGCCGTGGCGAGCGCCGGGGCATCGTTCGTCCCATCACCGACCATCGCGACCTGTCCACGGGACTGTAGCCGCCGAATCGTCGCAGTCTTGCCTGCAGGCGGAACCCCTGCAAACACGTGGTCGACTCCGGGGTGAGTGCCCAGGAAGTCAGAGGCGGCCTCGTCATCGCCAGTCAGAACGACGATCTCCATATCACGGGCACTCAACTGCGTGAGCGTATCGTCCCAGCCCACTCGTGGCTCGTCGCCCACGACGATGACACCCTCCGCACGACTATCACGACCGACGATAACCGGAAGCCGACCGACGTCACGAGCCGCTGTCGCCCGAGTTTCGAGGGCGTCGCTGACCGACCACTCCAGATCCACAAAGAGATC
The DNA here is from genome assembly GCF_024228315.1 of Halomarina pelagica. Taxonomy (NCBI): domain Archaea; kingdom Methanobacteriati; phylum Methanobacteriota; class Halobacteria; order Halobacteriales; family Natronomonadaceae; genus Halomarina; species Halomarina pelagica. The sequence continues at coordinate 26,590 of NZ_CP100457.1, read as the reverse complement.
GAGATTGCCCACGAGAACTCGCGTATCATCAACAACCCCTTCGACGCCGGTCGCGTGGCTCGTGAACTCGGAGATGCGCCCTGCTCGCTCGCGGTCGTCTTCATTCGCGACCCCGCCATCGGATCTAGGATCCTCGCCGGCTTGCTCCTCCTGAGCGAATGCGGTCACGATCGCGTCCGCCGCCGGATGCGATGCTCGCTGCTCTAGGTCTGCGACGGCTCCCAACAGATCTGCCGGTGCATCCGCCTCGAGGACCTCCATCCGACCGGTCGTGATGGTTCCCGTCTTGTCGAAGACGACGACGTCGACGTTCCGAAGGCGCTCGAATACGGTTTCGTCGAACACGACGATGCCGCAGTCTACTGCCTCCTCGATACTCGTTGCGACGGAGAGCGGCGTCGCGAGCCCGAGTGCCCATGGACACCCGACCAAGAGCACTGACAACGCCGTCAGGACGGCGAGCGGGATGCCAGCCCCCACCACGAGTGACCACCCGCCGGCGAGAACAGCTCCACCCACGACGACTGGAATGACGAACGACGCGAACCGGTCGGCCTGTCGCTGGACACCGTGGTCTCCACTCTGGAGATTCCATACCGACGTGATGAGCCGGTCGATACTGCTGGATGCACTGTCACTCACCGTGAGTACAGCGGCGCCGTTCGTGACGACCGCTCCGCCGACGAGGTCGTCACCTGCCCGCTTCTGGACCGGGAGCGACTCGCCCGTCACGACCGCCTCGTCGACCGTACACTCGCCCTCGGCAAGCACCCCATCGACCGGGATGCGTTCGCCCTCACGGACGAGAACGCCCTCTCCTAGTTCGAGATCATTCACGTCGACCGTCGTGGTCTCGTCGGCGTCGTATCGTCGGGCATCAGTAACCCGTGAAATGGTAAGGTTCGTCAGGCGGTCCATCGCCCGCTGCTTGCTCAGTGATTCGTAGAAGATCGCAGCCACCACACTCGTAGCAACCACGATCGTCAGGTCGTAGAAGACGTCGATCCGCCCGAGAAGAAAGGCGATCGTGCTGTACACGTAGGCGCTCACGACGGGGAGTGCGACAAGCAGGTCTGTGTTCGGCTGTCGTATCTTCACACTGACATACGCACCCTGTAACAGCGGAAGGCCGGTGAACACCAAGACCACACCCGTTAGAACGAGAAAGAGCGGCAGGATCAACAGGCCATCTCCACCGCCGATCCAGGACGCACTCGCGTACATATCGAGCGTCCCATCGCCGAAGAACGACGAGACCTGCGCCGGATAGAGGAGTACCGCGTACGGGAGGAGCATGAACGTCCCGAAAACAACGCCCGCAGCGTAGCGAAACCCGAGCACCTCGTCGATGTCCCGTCCACCTGTCTGGTCTTGCCGCCGCGACTGGCCGACGACAGTCGTCGGACCATCACTGCCACCCTCACGACGCGTTGCCGTATAGCCCAGCGGACTTAGCGCGTTACAGAGGGCGTCCGCCGAGATTCTCGTGGGATCATACTTGACGCGAATCGTCTCGGTTACGTAGCTCGCTGCAGCGTCGGTAACTCCCGCACAGTCTTCGGCAATCGATTCCAGAAAAGCTTCACACGTCGCACAGTGCATCCCTTCTACCTGGAGAAAGACCCGTGACTCGGGCCGCTCTCGGTGGGCATGCGTCTCGCGTTCACCAGCGTCATCGTCAGCGCCGGGCCCGCCCGTGGGTCTGTGTGTCGTCTCCAGGTGACTGGAATGCTCCTCGTCACCGAGGACGCGCTGGACGTTCCGACATCCGGTAGAACAGTAGACGACGCCGTCTTCACCCGCGACTCGATCATTGGGGACGGCGCCACCACAGAGCGTGCACGTGGTAGGTGATGAATGGGATCGAGACATAGCTGATCACCACCGGCGAGAAGAGGTACAGCCTCGGCCGCAGAGCGTGGGTACTGACCTTAGTCGAACGGCCATTACTGGCAGTACAGATGCATCGACATTAATGCTGTTCGGAGAAGCCGCTTCAATCCTGAGATTTCTCAGAGAGTTCCGGTTGGAGAAACATGACGTTCGCGCGGCCGACGGCATCGAAATCTCGGAGTTGGTACACCAACTCGCGGATTCGTGCTGCAGAGCCTTGGCAAAAGATCGTCTCGAGACACCACTCCCCGTGGTGCATGTGTTGCGTTGTGCTGATGATATCCTCGAACTCCTGCTGGACGGTATGGAGTTCGCCGATGACGAGTGTGTGCTCGTAATCGAATGCCAGCGCTGCGACTGCGGGGCCTTCTAATCCTTCGAGCTCTGTGTGGCGCTCGATGTATTCGTGAATCGCCTCGCGGACGGCACGGGAGCGTGATTCCAATCCTTCATCTTGCCACGTCGTATCGAACGACTCAAGAACCTCTTGGGGAATATTCAAACTCGTTCGCATACGTGAGCCATAGATGGCACTCCTCAAGAGCGTCATTATTACGAACTCCCGAATCGGGTCATAACAACCCCTTTGAGCCATCCAGTACCCCTATCGAGTAGATGGCGAACAGCGTTCTCGGCCTCGCATTCGGGGCAAGTGTTCTCGGTCTTACTCACGGTCTCGCCCCGGGCCACGGATGGGCAATTGCCGCGAGTTACGCGCTCGACAAACCAAATAAATGGTTCTATGCCGCCGCATCGAGCCTCATCCTCGGTATCGGACATCTCATCAGTAGTATCGCGATGGTGGTCGTGTACTTCTGGGCGCTCTCGTATTTCGGGCTCACCCAGATTCCCTGGATGAACTACGTCGCTGGGACGCTACTCATCGCACTCGGGATCTGGCAATATTTCAATGGACACGATCCCACCGCACCGGATCACGGTAGCGACCACAGTGACCACCCCGAACACGACGGTCACGATCACGACCACAACAGCCACGGTCACGATCACACCCGGGACCACGGTCATAACTACAGTGACAACAAGAGTCGAGGGTGGATCGATCGAGTTCGGCGGATAGTTCCGTTCGTGGGCCACTCAAACCATTCACACTCCCACGACCACCTTGAGGAGACATCGGATCGCGGGCTCTACGGGATGGCAGTACTCGCGTTCGCCCTCGGTTTCACGCACAACGAGGAGTTCGATATCATTGCTATCTGCACTGGCTCGACCTATTGCCTCGAATTGATGCTCCTCTACTCGCTGGCCGTCATTACGTCACTCGTCAGTGTGACGCTGTTGCTCGTTGCTGGCTACCAGCGCTACGAGGACCGGCTTGAGGACTACGCGGAGTATCTGCCAACGTTCACGGCGACAATTCTCATCGTGATGGGTATTGGATTCATTCTGGGTATCTTCTAACAAAGCAGCTCTCCACAATCATCGCAAATTCGCCACTGCTGTCGGTGGTCGTCTTCCTAATCAAGATTGGTCTCATCGTCTGGAACGTCGGAGAGTTCATTGAACGCGTCGCCGCGACCTCGGTCGGTCGCGGCGGCGTCCTCGTTCCGTTTGAGGTCGCACCCCGGCCCCGCTATCTCGCGCTAACCGCGATCACGCCCGCACTGCTGTTCGCGTTGAGCATCGATGGCTTGCTCTCTCTCAGATAGACGGCGCGATCTTCGTAGTTGTGTTTCTCCCAACGGTATACCTGAATGTATGGTGGGAACGTGGTGGAGCGTCCGTGACAGGATTGAACAGTTCGTGCAGTACTAGAGCCGACAACGACCGCATCAAGCACTCGACAATCAACCGCCATCCGAGGAGCTAAACTGGATAATGCTAGAGATCGTACACCCCACACATCTGTCATATACTCTCGAGCGTGATAGAGTCTGTCTTACTTGTAATAGTCCAATGAACGTAGAGTCATCCAAGATACACCGCGATAAATCCAAATAGTGCAAATCCGCCGACGAAAGCCAACGCCGCAAATCGCCCCTCGTCAGCTTCGTGCGCTTCGGGAACGATCTCTTCGACAACAACCGTTAGTAAGATCCCTGCGGTGAATGCGAGTAACCCTAATTGGACGATCGGCGGCTGCCCGCGAACAGCCCAAAAGCCGAGAGTCACGCCGAGGAAGATCGGGATAGCAAAAGATGCTGAGATAATAAGTCGAAGTTGACGGGTAACATCCTGTGCTCGAAACGTGGCGATCGTGGCGAATCCTTCGGGGATATCTGCTGGGACCTGACCAAGAGCTAGTACCAATCCCAACGTCGGGTCAACAAGCGATCCAGTTCCAATCATTACACCATCGCTAAAGAGGTCAACCGCAACGCCGAAATAAACAGCCCACGGGCCGGTAGCTGCTCGCGGATTTACACGGCTTTGGACGAATGAAGTGAACCAATCGACAAGGGTGACGAACCCACCACCACTAACAAAGGCGAGGAGAATGATCCACGCAGGGCAACACCAAGCGCCTCTGGCATAAGTTCGATACTGATCACCCCAAGAACAATACCCGCAGCGAGGTGCAGTGAGAGGCTAAGCGTTCGGTTAGAGATGCGAGTACTTTCGGCGAGAAGTCCGCCGGCGAAGTTGCCGAATGCTGGCATCGCACTCAATGCTAGCGCAGTAAGATAGCCAGAAAGGACCACTGGTTGGCCCATCGAGACCTAGTGGGAAATACCTGCCGTGAATTATCAGGATAATAGCCATTATCTGATATCGAACTCACTTGCCAATAGCAGTGAGCGTCCCCTTTTATGCAATCGGCAGTCGTCAGTAGTACCTCCTAACATCCTATAGTATGAGCTTGTTAACTATTCGTAAGGATCTCACCCACATTATGAAGTAATTGCGACAGAATCATACGGAATGTGGTGAATTACGATAATATGAGCAAAGCTCTGTCAAAGGTAGCGATTGGCACGCAGATGCTAGTCCTAGTCCTTATGCTTCTCTTCTATTTTCTCTACCCTGGATCGCCTCCGGAACTAGTTGTAGGAGGGTATAAACTCGGAGTTGGACTACTTATAATCTCCATGATTATTCTACTTGTTAACTTACCTGATCTGTAGGATCGGTATACGGCGCTTGATTTCACGAATATCTCACGCTCCGACGGAGGTTGTAGCCGGTGCATTTGAGCACCATTTCACGGCGCTCCAGATGCCAGCTTCGCGCACGCACGGCTGCGCCGAGCGTGCGCTTGAGGCTTGAGAAGACGGTTTCGACCATCCACCGGCGGTTGTAGCGCATCGAACTCATCCGTGCGTTGTGAGCGTGATTGAGCGAGGAGTAGATTCGATGCTTGATGAGCGGACGAACTCCGTCGCTCGGAGTTCGTCGCGGAAGGCTTTCGCGTCGTAGCCCCGGTCAGCCGCCAACGAGAGCAGGTCGCCCGCGTTCCGGCGGGCGACCCGCGGGCCGATCTTCGCGTCGTGTTTCTTCGTGATCGTACAGTGGACGTCGGTGACGTCCAGCGTTTCGACGTCCACGAGAGCGGTGACTTTCAACGACCGAACGCGGTAGTGTGCTCGTTGGGCGTAGTACCGCGACGGGTGGTCGCGGTCGAAGCCAGTTGAATCGATTGCGGCGTGGCCAGTGCGTTTCTCCGCCGACGCGCGGAGAAACGCGCGCCAGGTCGTCGTCGGAAGCTTCTCGAACCAATCGCGGAGGACGGTGAAGTGGGGCAACCGCGTGAGGCCAATCTCTTCGAGTACGCCCGGCATTCGCTCAGCAAGTCGATCGTCTGGCGATAGGACTTGCCAAGCTCGATGCGGAGGACATGAAGTGTGAGCATCGCCCAGTCGGCGAACCCGCGATCCCCGACGGGGTCGGCGGGTTCGCCTGGATTCTCGATGACTGTTTTAGTAGTGGCAACCGTAATACCAGTGAGGCGGCGGATTTCGGATACCACACCAATCTGCTGCTTCGCTTTCGACGGAGATAACGGAGTCGCCACGCCGCAGTCTAGCGATCCTACACAGAGCAAACTTATCTAGAGGTATGAGTAAGCGGGCGTAGGGCGGGAAAATCATCTCCGAAGATCGCGCTCATTCCCCTAAGACTCGTGGTGGCTGGTTCGGTGCCGGATCGAACCATGCAACGATACCACCAATCGCGCCGTAGATGAAGACCATCGTACTCCCTGCGGCGAGAGCTAACCAGGGGTCGTACCCATTTATATACGCCCAGTTCGGCATTCGTCCTGCAACGATGACCGTAGGCGTGAAGAAAGCGCCATAGGGGATGAACGGGACGTACATCGCCAACGTAAGGAGGAGCGCAAACCAAACACCACCGAGCCCTCCTGCACAACAGCCGTGAACTGCTCGACGCCGCCGTGATCCACCTGCTAGTCGACCACCGAGGATGCCGGCAATGATCCCCATAGCGAGGAATAGTCCCGCGCTCTGAAGGTGACTATGACGAAGCGGCTGGGTCAGTAGTAATACGAGCAAGTACACTAGCTGTATGCTCACAGCTACACGGAGTGCACGCAAATCGAGAGATCGTAGACTGAGTCTCATGTGAGTACCATCGACTAATGGCCATGAGAACCCAGCGCTGAGTGGCGACTCTCGACGGTGACGAGTTCAACGGTCGCGTGGTCGATCCCTAACCTTGTTAGGCCATCGTGAACGTTTTTGCGTATTCCGGATAACTCATCGAGTGTGGCCGCACTCTGTTGTACCTGGAGCGTGGCTACCGTCAATCGGCTACAGATCAGACAGACGTCCACAACAACCTCTACACCATCAATACCTTCGACCGTTCCGATGACCGTTGAATGTGGGATTGGACTCCGTTCGAGGAGAAGATTGCTACTCCGGCTGAGAACACTAACAGCAGACCAAGCAACGACAAGGGCGATGAGCACTGCCGTCAGCGGATCCGCGATACGAAGGTCGAACGCGGCGATAAGGGCTGTCGAAACAATAACCGTGATAGACGCACCGGTGTTGCCCACGAGATAATAGAACGCTCCTTCCTCGTTAAGATTCATTTCACCGCCTTGATCGAGGTAGACTGATCGGAGATTGACGAGAAGCCCACCAGAAGCAAGGACGATGGTGAAATCTGGGTCGATCATAACCGGATCGAGAAACCGCTGATACGCCTCGTAGACGATAAACTCAGCCATCGGTAGAAGTAACGCTCCATTCAGGAATGCAACGATCGGTTCGAGGCGATGCAGGCCGTATGACCATTCACCGGGACGGTCATATCGCTCAGCAGTGTAGCTCGCGGCGAACGCCACCGCATAGGCGAGGACGTCGAAGAGCATGTGGAACGCATCACTTAGTAGCGTGAGTGAACCGAATGCAAGCCCGCCGAGTAACTCGACGACAAACTCGACGAGATTTATGCCAGCTACGAGTGCGAGCTTTCGCGTTCTAATCTGCTCGTGCTCTTCTGAACCGTGTTGATGACCGCCACTCATTCGTGCTGATCGTCAACTGGCTCGGGTGCGTTATCAGTACGAGACCGTGTATCCGTACGTTCTCCGTCGGCGTCTACCCCTTCTGTTCTGTGTGCTTCCTGTTCTTCGTCGGCAGAAACCTCCCAGACGGAGGGATCACTCGGTGGGCCAGTAATGTCGAGTGGCCGAAGCCAACCGAACCAGATGACAGTGACGGCTGTACCAAATCCGACAGCCCAGACGAAGGAGCCAAGAGACGGTGCTCCTGCCTGTGAGAGGTAGTAATCAGCGATTCCCGGAACGAGAATGCCTCCGACCAGGATGATGATGAATGCCCGGCGGGATGTAACTTCCATCGTTTAAGTTGTATTGGTGAGATTGCTATCAGTGCACTCAAGAAGGAGACGGTTCGTCAGGCTTAATTCGGGAGAGTCGCATCGCGTTACCGGTAACGCCGACCGTCATTCCTGCATCACCGATGAGTACGGCGGCCCAGATGGGAACAAGGCCGAACGGAACGGCGACGGCGAGCGCAGCCTTCGCCCCAAGGCTCGTCCAGATGTTCTGTCGAATGACGCTATTACCCGTATGCGAGAGGTCATAGAGGTAGGGAAGTTTCGTAATGTCGTCGCTCATTAACGCGATATCCGCAGTCTCCAAGGCCGTGTCCGTTCCTGCAGCGCCCATCGCGATACCGACCGTCGCTGTCGCCAGTGCCGGCGCATCGTTCACCCCATCGCCGACCATCGCAACCTCGTCATATTCCTCAAGCAGGTCATTGATCACTTCGACTTTCTGATCCGGGAGCAACTCCGCACGATAGTCGTCGACGCCAACCTGTTCGGCGATCGAACGTGCGGTGCGCTCGTTATCGCCGGTGAGCATTACTGTTCGCTTGACGCCGAGTTCTTTGAGGCGAGCGATCGCCTCCGTCACCCCCGGTCGGATTTCGTCTGCGACGGCGATGACGCCCTCGAGTTCGTCTTCCGTCGCGACGAGAATGACCGTTTTACCCTCGGCCTGGAGCTCTGGAACGGTCTCGTCGAGGAGGTCCATACAGTCGTTGCGCTCACAGAGGTCGCGGCTCTTGGCCGTCGCCACACCACCGTCAGTGGCGGCGTGAACATGTTGGAGGTCGAATCCTAGCTCCCGGAACAGCCCTGGCTTTCCGGCGTAATGTGGCGTCCCATCGAGCGTTGCCTTCACGCCTTTGCCGGTGATGCTCTCGAACTCACCAACGTCCCGTGCTTCTACGGACTGCCCTTGTGCGTGATTGACGATCGCCTCGCCGATAGGGTGTTCACTCCGCCGTTCGAGCCCATGCGCACACCGAAGGACGTCTTCCTCCGAGTTCCCATTCAGTGGAACCACGTCGGTGACGGTGAGTTCCCCCTTCGTGAGCGTCCCGGTCTTGTCGAGAGCGACGACGTCCACGGCTCCCATCGCCTCGAGGTAGTTGCCGCCTTTGATGAGGACGCCGTTCTTTGCGGCGCTCGTGATCCCGGAGACAACCGAAACGGGTGTCGAGATGACGAATGCACACGGGCAGGCAAGCACGAGTAGCGTTAGCCCGTAAACGATATAAGTCGGCCACGCTCCGCCAAAGAACAGCGGCGGGACGACCGCGACGAGGACGCCGAACCCGACAACGATCGGCGTATAGTACCCCGAGAAGCGCTCGACGAACTGCTCACGCTCCGTCTTGTTCGCCTGCGCGTCCTCGACCATCTCAACGATCCGGGAGAGCGTGTTGTCGCTCGCTTCCGAGGTAACCTCGATTTCGAGATAGCCCTCCTCGTTGATGGTGCCGGCATACACCTCATCGCCAGGGGTCTTATCGACGGGAACGCTTTCGCCTGTGATCGGCGCTTGGTTGACGGCGCTCTCACCAGATACGACTTCCCCGTCCATCGGAACCTTCTCGCCCGGACGAACGACGACGATGTCACCGACAACTACCTCGTCGACCGGGAGCGTGACTTCTTCACCTTCACGCTTGACGGTCGCCTCGTCCGGTGAGAGGTCCATCAGCTCCTGTAGCGAGTTTCGGGCATGATCCATCGAGTATCGCTCGAGCAGTTCGGCGACGCTGAACAGGAACGCGAGCGTCGCAGCCTCGAAGTACAGCGACTCACCGAAGACGAAACCCGCGATAACGGCCCCACTGATAGCAATGGACATCAGAAGATCGATATCGAGATTCCAGTTTCGGAGTGAATAATACCCGTTTCGAAAGATCACTTGCCCAGCAACGGCGATCGCGATGAGGAAGAGCACGTCTGCGACGAACAGTTCACGGCCACCGAGGGTCGCGACGAGCACATTCTGGCCGGAGAGACCGAACTCGAAGAGAAGACCGAGCGCGACGAAGCTACCACTAATCCAGGTTTTGATCGCGCGCGGACTCGTCCAGACACTCTCGCGCTCGCCGGATGGATCACCCTCCGTGACTGTGGCGGTTTCCGTCGACGATTCGGTCACATCGTAGCCAGCCCCTTTAATTGCACTGACGATGTCACGGTCGGAGAGTGATGACGAATCGTACGTAACGACTACCGTGCCTGTTGTCGGTCGAGTATCGAACCTCCGAACACCGAGTGCGTCCAGCGCGTTTTCGACCTTACCTGCGCATGAGGGACAATCCATTCCGGGAACGGAGAACGTTGCTGTAGCCTCGTTCTCGTCCGTCTCGACGCGATAGCCTGCCTTCTCGACGCGTGCTGCGATTGCCTCCGAGGTGGTTCGAATTTCTTCGTAGGAGACAGTCAGTGTTCCTGACGTCACCTTCGGGTCAATGGCATGGATCCCGTCGAGTTTCCGAATGCTGTTTTCCACTTTGCCCGCACAGGAGGGGCAGTCCATCTCGGGGACGGATAACTGGATGACGCTGTTATCGTCGGACGTAGTCCCGTTCTTTCGGTCATGATTGTGGTTACTATGGTCATGACCATCCTGGTCGATTCGCCCGTCCGAAGAAGACGATGTCGGATCTTCCTTCTCGGGGAACTCACTCATATCTTCGATTAGTGTCCACAGTATTATTAATTCGGCTGTTAGAATCCGGGGCGTAAAGACCCATCATTAGCAACAACACTACCCTACATTACTAGCCTGGTGTGGTATTTTGAATTGTGTTAGCGACATCACGATTGTACATGTGGTTACCAACGTCACAGGGGTATTCTACTAGTAGCTGGTAAGGTAGTAGCTGGATCTAACAGGTGTGTTGAGGTAGCTGCACGATCAAGGTTTATTCATGGAACTGGCTCCGTGGAGGCGATTCCAGCCTCCATTCTTCGGCGATAGATCGCCAGAGAGCACCTATATAGAGATCCGATACGGCAATCACGAGGAGAGAGAGTGTAGCCGAGCAGTAAGACTTCGGCATCGGGAAGAGACAGTGACCGGGGTATAATCCAAAATGCAAATAGATCTCGGCGTCCCCGGCGTACTCCTAAGTGTCGCACTCCTCCTCGTGTTCGGTGCTGTCACATACATGTGGCAAACTCGTAGAGCGGCGCAGACTGATGGAGGATACACCACGTCTATCGAGGGTGAAACGGAAACCGAAAAACTCCCCGGACTCGCCCGCTGGTTCACGACGGTCGATCACAGGGACATCGCAATCCTGTACATCCTGTTCGGCGTCGTCGCGGCCCTTTGGGGTGGAACCGACGCTATGATGGTCCGGACCGAACTCATCACCCCCGGTAAAACCATTTGGGGAACGGAGACGTACAATGGGTTGTTCACGACCCATGGAATTACGATGATATTCTTCTTCGTCGTCCCGGTGTTCTCAGGGATTGCCAACTACTTCCTCCCACCGCTTATCGGGGCGGACGACATGGCGTTCCCCCGTATCAACGCTATCGCCTTCTGGCTTCTACCACCAGCATTAGTATTGGTTCGAGGCGGCCTCATCACTGAAATCCTCGGTAAAGTGATCGAACCACTCGGCCTAGCCGCAATAGCGGCACCCCTCCTGGCACTTGAGCCAGTTACGACTAGCTGGACGATGTATACACCGCTCTCGGTCGAACAGGCAAATATGCAGGTCGATCTCATGCTGTTGGGTTTACACCTGAGCGGCCTTGCGACGGTGATGGCATCGATCAACTTCATCGTCACCATCTTCGCAGAGCGCTCCGAGAACGTCACTTGGGCAACGCTCGATATCTTCAGCTGGACGATGCTCACCATGTCGGGGCTAGCACTGTTTGCATTCCCTGTTCTTGGTAGCGCGCTCATCATGCTCTTTCTCGATCGGAACTTCGGGACGACGTTCTTCGCGATCGATGGCGGTGGGCCGATGCTCTGGCAGAACCTCTTCTGGTTCTGGGGCCATCCTGAGGTGTACATCCTCGTTCTCCCCGCCTTCGGGCTAACGAGCTTTATCCTCCCGAAATTTACTGATCGACGGCTGTTCGGATTCAAATTTATCGTATATTCAACCCTCGCGATCGGTGTCCTGAGTTTCGGCGTCTGGGCTCACCATATGTTCACGACGGGACTCGATCCGCGTGTCCGTGCGTCGTTCATGGCCGTAACGCTCGCAATCGCCGTCCCGAGTGCCGTCAAGGTGTTCAACTGGATGACGACGATGTGGAGCGGGCGCATCCGGCTGACCGCCCCGATGATCCTCATTATCGGTGGTATCGGTACATTCGTTATCGGTGGCGTTACGGGGGTGTTTCTCGCGTCAATCCCCGTCGATCTCGTCCTCCAGGACACGTACTACGTCGTCGGTCACTTTCACTTCATCATCATGGGCATCATCGCGATGTCCATGGTCGCGGCGAGCTACTACTGGTTCCCGATCCTCACCCGGCGGATGTACGATCAACGGATCGCAAAAGTCCAAGCTGGACTCATGATCGTCGGCGTTTTCCTCACCTTCACGCCGATGCTCATTATGGGATACCTTGGACTCCCACGTCGATATGCAACCTATCCCCAGCAGTTTACATTGCTTAATCAAATCGCCACTGGCGGAGCATATATCTTAGGAACGAGTGTCTTTCTCTGGCTCGTTAACTTCGTCCAGTCAGCACGTATCGGTCCGCTAGTAATGGACGCAGATGTCTGGAACCTAAAAGAGACCGGGCAATTTACCCGTGAGTGGCAGTGGTTCGAAGAACAACTCAAAGAGCGATACGATATTGATGACCAACTAGCAGTACAGAACCAATCGCCCACCTCTAATGAGTAATCAGACGTTCACCTAAATTCGCTTGAATTAAGCACTGGTCGATTATGTCGGCCAAAGACCTTGGCCATAGCGTATCAGAAGGATATTAACTAGAACGTCACGGTACTCGGTCGTACTATATCGCAAACACTTCCCGAAACGCTGGTGATTGTGCTCTGAACCACTGCCAAATTCGCGTTGATCGTTGCGGGGCTCTCATCGTTAATCATCGCCACTATGGCGGGACTGACCATGATGGGTAGGTTTCTCGACATCGAAGTCGACGTCTGGATCTGACAGTCGTCACCCTCGTCTCAACTTCTGCGATCGCCACTGCTGAGTTCGATCCCACCACTGTCGTAACCGCCTCAGAAGTCGCCTTGAGTTTCGAACTTCCGTTCGTCCTCGTTTCCCTGCTCTGGTTCATTCGTGAAGAGGTGCTGATGGATCCGTTTTGTAATCGGTCGAGTACGACAAGCATCCTAGGGCTCGTTATCGGGCTTATCATCGTGTTGAACGTGTAGTTACTCTACACGACCTTTATCGGCTGATTACCCGCTAATGGAAGTATACAGCGTTACTCCCGTACGAGGTAGAGGCATCCCAAATGAAGAGCTATCGACGAGTAATGAATCAGGAGATGGAACGGGGCGAGTGAGAAGCGATTTGAACACCCCCACTCTTGGGTTTGATATGGGCGATGCTCCAACTGGGTCTCGATCTGGTCGACGAACCATCCTACTGGCGTTCTCCCTCGTCATCCCGATCGCAGGCGGCTTCGGACTCTACGTAGGGGCCTTGCTCCCAAATTCAGCCACCGTTGGACTTTGGATGCTCCAGTTTCACCCGACTCCGGCAAAGATGGCACTCTATGGAATAATCGCTATGACGATTATCCTCGGTACACTGCTCGGCCTCGTCCATACAGCCTCGCGCTTTGATCCAAAGACCACGCAGTAGCTAACTTTACTCAGCCTCCATGGAGGCCATCTTATCGAGGCTGTACCCCTCGAGATAAAACTATACAGATCAACGAAAGCCAGGGATTGAAACTCTTGTCACCTAACTAGCCGAAAATCCAGTAGGCTGGCGGAAGGCGTCCGTGAACGAAGAGAGCAGCAGCAAACGTATAGGAGACTTAGATGGTAATGTGAACTGCTCCTGATCGATTCCTGGGTTACTTCTCGCCGTTTTCTCTAGAAGCGATGTACATACTATCCTAGGAACGCAGGGGACGCCGTCGGTAGTGAAATCAACCAAAGGCTCGTGATCGTGTATCCGATCATCACAATGACGAATGGATATTGGCTCTTAATGGCCTGCATTCTCGACGGAAAGGTCGCATAGGCAATCGCGTGTGCGAGCCAGATTGCAAGTAGGTGACCGACGAGGACGAAGGCGATATTTAACCCACCGAACCACCACGGGAGTGTAAGGACGAGTGGGTTTGAAGGCGGTGAGAGGGGACTCTGAATGACTTGTATGACCGGGAGAGAGAGCGAGACGAAGAAGGCGAAGTAATGCGCAAGGTGATACCCAGCGGCGATCGCGAGTAACGGGAGCGCGAATCGTAGTGCGAGGGTGCGTTCCGAGAGGTACGTTTCTGCGACACGCCAAGAGCGTCGCGTAGCGACTAAATATGCTCCCAGGAAGACAGCATATCCACCCACAAAAATCACGGCATAGACCGCAAGTGCGGGGACACCACTGCGAACGAGTATACTGACGGCGGCGGCACCCACTGTCGTCGTGACGAACCCAGTGAAGGTCAACTCCCAAACGAGGGCGATGACGAACGCAACGTCGTCGAGCCCTGAAACGATATCAGACTCCGGCAGAGCAAATCCATGAAGTTGTACCCTGAATCCATCGTCACTCCACTGAATTGGGGAAACGGCACCATAGAATCGAAAGAAAGCAGAGACGGGATCGACATTTTGGAACCAGGTATCTGGGGAGAACACAAGTGCTCCGCCGAGCGTGATACCAGTGTATCCGAGCAGCGTAAGTGAGAGCGTGCGTGGAAGTGTATTCACGGCTGTCGTCGTCTCGATCCAGACGAGGACTAGGAAGCCAATAACTGCGGGCCAATGGCCTATCGACGCGGGATACGACCGATCGAGGGTCGGAAGCCACTCCGCGATCGTGCGCCATGGGTTGAGTGCAGGCCAAGGATTTCCTATAAGATAGGTAACCATCGTAAGGCCCGCGCGCACACCGGCGAACACAAGAATGATCGCTGCGTTCACCGTTGGGACCTGAGGACCAACTAAACCCCGCCAAACGATGTAACCCAAGGCGATGACCCCGATAAGCTGAGAGACGACGATCACACTGCGTTTAAGACCGGCACGAGTAGGAACAGAGAGTCTCCAGTCGTGTATACCTTCGATAAAGCCTCGATCAGTAACGACGCTTGCTAGAAGCGCTGATGCACCGATCGTTGATCCTCCGGTGAGAAGATACAACCAGCGCGGGACATCTAGTCTATCTCGGCTTGCACCTGTATTCGAGAGACTCACTGCGGCATTACTCGCCGCGACGGTGTCGACAATCGTTACTAAGAGAGATAGCCCCAACACGAGATAAACGAGCCGCCGACAGTGTACGTGCCACGACGGGGTATCAGCAGGCATCTTCTGCACATCGTTTGGACACCGAATTGTATCTATCGCCTTGGTTCTCCACGACAGAAATCTATGTCTGGGTCACGGGGGTTGGAGGACGAAAAGAGACGTGTCACCACCAACAAGCAGCAGTGCTACGACTCAGATATCCCGAAGAGCCTGTGTAATACGCTCCCACAGCGAATGAGAGTGTTGAGTTCGCTCAGATGGTTCGCTAGAGGGTTCTTCGTGCTCTTCTAGTTCCTCGCGTACTTGATCGCAATAGATACACATCACATCGCATCACGAGGTGCAGTAGCATAACTCCTCGTGAACTACCCCACTCTACCGCTCACCTGACGGCTCGCGCGTGAGGGTGGGGCTTCCTGTTTCCACGACGCGCTTTGCAGATACAGGTGTATCCACAGGGAGCGCAGCGTTGATTCGGAGCGTCCCGCTCCTAACCGCTTTGTGATACCGCGAGAAAGGATGTTCCACGCCGCGTTCGCATCTCTATCCGCCTCAAACCCACACGCCGGGCACGAGTGTTCACGGACCCACAACGGTTTCTCGGTCGAAACGCCACAGGACGCGCACTCTTTGGTCGTTCCTCTCGGATTCACGGTGACGAAGTGCGTCCCCTCGCGCTTGCATTTGTACTCAAGCATCCGGAGGAACGTTCCCCATGCCGCACCAGTGCGGTTCCGTGAGTTGCCCGGTAGTTCGACCAACCCTTTCGCGTCCAAGTCCTCCACGGCCACGAAATCGTACTTGCGGGCGTAGTAGTTCGAGAGCTTGTGCAAGAAGTCACGGCGCTTCCGCTTGAGGTCCGCGTGACGTTCAGCCACGATGCGGCGCTGTTTCTCCCAATTCGCAGAGCCATGTTCCTTCCGCGAGAGGTTACACTGTGCGCGTTCCAACTGCTCGCGTTCATCGGACAGGTCGAGCGATTCGACGGCGGTTCCATCGGTGTCGTGGGCGTACTTGAGCATCCCCACGTCGATACCGACGCACTGCTCGGGATTCTCTGGTTTCGCGGGTGGGTCGTTCGGGGTTTCGATGCCAAGGATAGCGTACCACTTCCCGGTCGGTTCCTGCTTGACTGTGACAGTTTTGATTTCGGCGTTGTCGGGCAGGTCGCGGTGGAAGGTGATAGGTATCTCACCGAACTTCGAGAGCCACAGTCGCGTCCGACCGCTCGTGTTCTTGAGCTTGAAGCCAGATTGACTGTAGGTGAAACTGCGGTACTCGTCCGGTGCCTTCCACTTGAGCGTCCCGACGCGTGAGCCGTTCTCTTTGCGCCCCCGGAGCGTCGAGAGGTTGTCGTACAGCCGTTGAACGACTTTCTGGAGAACCTTTGAGTGGACGCTCTTCAGGTCGTTCCACCACTTCTTGAGGCTCGGCAGAAGCTTTTGTTCGCTGTATGCCGAAGTGCCGTCGGTGCGGTTGAGGCGGTGAAGGAAGTGGTTGTAGACCTGCCTACAGGTATCGACAGTCCACGCTAACCGCTCTGCGAGGGCGTCGGACGGGATGAGTCGATACCTGTAGTTGTAGTTCACGAGCGTTCTTCGATGAGTTCGTCCAATTTGTCTTGGACGAATCGGGAGAGGTTCAAGTGATTCTCCAGAATCCACTCGGCTTGGTCGTCGCGGACGGTGATGTTCTTGCGCGTTGCCACATGAGTATGATACATACGATACTCCATAAAGATACTGACAGCATACGGTGGGCCTGTGGGCCTGCCGTCGAACAGTGTATGAATAGCGTGCGGCGTTGACGAGACGCAAAGCGTCTCGTCCGCACCCCAGAACGCGAAGCGTTCTGGGGACGCTGTATCCCCTCCCTACTCGTGGCTTCGCCGCTCGTTGAGGAAGGGGCCTTAGCGCCTCAATTCAGGTAACGGCTCGAATCGATCGGGGGAAAACGGGCGCTTGATTACGATCTACGTCGACGTATACCGGGAATGAGGTCGGACAGCTCCTGGACGGACTCGGTGCGACAACTCGGCACTGTGTTCGTAGAAATCACCGGTCTCTCCGGATTGCTCGGGCTTTTCACGGTCATCCTCGTTCTCCAAGGCGTGGTTCACCCGGCGTTCCTGTATGGCTCTGGTACAGTGGGTTTAACGCTCGCGATCGCGCTCAGCCGTTCGTCGAGCACCTTAGCGCCCGTGAGATGGCCACAACCGAAACAGCGGGTCGATTGGATCACCTCCGGGATAGCGTACACCGCAGCTCTCGGTCTCAGCGTTCTACTCGGCGATATCGTCTGGAGTGTTACCCAACACGGATTCATAGGTACCACCGTGAGTGCGATCGTACCGATATGGCTGCTACGACACATACGCTTCCTGCTCACATTGACGGCGTGACCCCCTAAGGTTGACATCCTCTGGTCAAATAAGTCCAATCGCGGAGAGATATGCGAATGCAAACTGGATCGCATTATAGAATCCATGAATGAGAGATGGAACGACGAGGTTGCTCGTATAGAGGTACGTTCCGCCGAGAACAAGGGCTTGAACGAAGACAATACCGAGATACAGTATTTTCCCGTCACCAGTCAGCGAGAAAATGTGGATGAGTGAGAATATCGCACTTGCGAGTATCACTGCGCGAATCGGATGGGAGACGTCGGCCAGAGTCCCTTGAACGACACCTCGATAGAGGAGTTCCTCGCCAGGACCGACGAGGAGTATCGAGAGGGGGACGAGGAGGAGGAAGGTCATCGGAGCATCACGGGCCGTCGAGACGACGTTGTTCTGAGCGACCGAGATACCGTAGGTTTCTAGTATAACTGATATGATCATCACGAATCCAACGAGTCCCACCGTACCGACGATAATCGTTGCAGCGTCTTTCCACGACGGAGCATGTATCCGGAGTAGATCGCCGAGTTTATTCGATCTGATAAGATAGCCGATCGCTACGCCACCGAACGCGACACCTTGAAGCAATACTGTTCCGAGAAGTAGCCGTCGTGCTGGCCGATCAACGATACGAATTCCGACCGATTCTAGCAGTCCGATTGTGACAACTACTAGAATGCTCCCGGCAATGTAGGCACCGATCGCCAAGCCACCGACTCTGAGTGTCGCCCTCGCTGTATCGCCTGACTGGCTCTCGGTAAACATGATTTCAGCGTCGGTTCGAACGGGGTGATCAAACAGGTTTCGGAAATCAGCCAGAGGGAGTGATAAACGAAGCAACGGTTATGCAACCGGCCGAGAGATGATCCAGAGCGAGAGCATGGTGTAGCTGATCATGAGTACCGTCAGAGGTAGATGGGGAACGAGGACCGATCTTTGCGACGTCCGTTCAGCGATGACATTGTGGGCTGCGACGACAGCGATAACGTGGCCAGCAATGATGAGGAGCACCTGTGTCCCCCAGAATACGGCAAGCGAGAGCCAGCTTAGCGGATCAACAACGATGATAGTATTGAACCAACCAGCGATGACGGTCACAGTCTTTCCCGTGTTCTCGATGACGTAGGGGTAGTTGTGGGCGAATTCGTAGGCTGCAGCGATCGGGAGAATCGTCGGCGCGACCACGGAGGCAGCGAGGCGGCGATGTGAAGCCGATTCGTCCAGTAACGATAACAATGATACCGAACGCTACCACAAATAATCCATACCCGAGTAGGTAGAGCAACACGCTTACTGTCGGTCCCACGGCCAGGAGGTTGCGAGTTGCAAACAGAACTGATTGGAACGTGAGAGTACTGGCAAACCCATCGAAACTGACCGTATAGACCGTCGCGATAACGAACGCGATGAGTGTGAGGCCGGTGATCGGACGCGTACAGTCCCACCAGGGAGCTCTCGTCGAGGCTGTATATCCTCCCTTCTCAGAACGGTGGGGGTGGATCAGCGCGACTCGACCAAGCAAACGATACAGTACTTCGAAGAAATCGGCATTTCTGAACCACGCAGGACCGAACAGGAGGCTCCCGAGATACATCAGAAGCGTGTAGCTGATGAGCAGCCAAGCAGTTAGTGCGGGAGAACGAGGTATGACGGTCAAATTCTCGATAACGCCAACAGCGATGACGTACGACACGAGCGCAGGCCAAGTACCGAGGCGATCTGGATACTCGATAAGGCATGTCTCGTCCCCTTCGACCGCACAGGTCACATGATATAGCGTCCGCCACGGTGAGAGCACCCGCCAGGGACTTCCGATAAGTATCGACACGAGCGCGATGCCCTTTAACCAGACCGCCCAGACAAACACGACCGCGAAGTTGTTCACGGTCTGCGCTCCGAGGATACCACTTCCGATGGAAACCACGAAAAGTAAAAGAAAACTGCTACGTGCTCCGAGGCTAAGCGCTCGCCCTACTATGGGTGGGAATACCTGGTGGGGACGGTGCGCCGTACGTGTAGAACACCCACGTCGAGTTGCCTCCTTTAATCTGCCTGTGTTGTTACTGAGGAGCCTGATTCATCGAATTTACAGACCGATCGGTCATAAAACTGGTCCGTAGATTTGAGGAGGCTTGCGAGAAGTAAGGCAATACTCGCAGTAAGGAACAGCGCTCCTGCAGGCGATTTTAGGTCAACAAACAGCCAGTAGACGGGGGCGGCTGCCGAAGGGCCCATCGCCAAGATAACAAACTTTCCAATAAGCGGTCCACAACAGCTACAGGCGTTTGAACCAACGAACGTAGCCGTACCTGCTGCACCCTGGTTCAAGCTGGTAGTTTCCTCGATGGTCCAGATACGAGCGAGGACCGCAGCATTGAGACCGACCAAACCCGCGATGAGACCAACGACAAGAAAGACACCGACCGAGAGCATCCCGGTGAAGGGAATAGATGGAAGCCACCATTCGAGAGTCGGCCACGTGACCAACGGGAAGAGCGTTGGGATAACTGTAATCGTCGTGGTCTCAGGGATCCCAGTTCCCTGTTCGGGGAAAAATGATAGAAACCCAGCAGTGAACATGAAGAAGAGTGCAACGATGAGCGCGACTCCACCACCAAACCAACGGGCGGTCTGATTGCGGAGTACGAGACTGAGGGTTCCAAGGCAATCCTTCCAGAGGATGTAGGCGACGGTGAACGGAACGCTTAGCGCGATAGCGTAGCCCAGCGGATGGGTATACTCACCGCCACTGGAGATCAGGGCCGGATAAGCGACCCATAAGCCGAGTTCTAAACCGAGAAAAGAGTACCGAGGACGAGTCGGCCAGCGAAACCGTCCGATGATGACGCTTGCCACCATCATCGAAAATCCGAGCAAGAGCGCGACCGGCAGATACCACGCTCGGGGGAAGGCGATCGATTCAGCGGTATAGTACGTCTCGGGTGCCAACTCCGTGAACCCGATCGCACCTATTGCAACTACAACCAGGCCAGTCAAGATACCAGACAAGGCCGTAGTGGGTCGGATACGCTGCCCTTGCTTGAAGAACACACTTCCTCCGAGAACAGCAAGACCGAGCACGAGAAACACAAGTCCATACCAATGTGGAATACCTGCTACTGTTGAAGCATTATGCGCAGATGCAGTAGGCACGATTCCGAGCACCAGTAAAATGGTTAGACAGATCGATCGTAGACGTGAAAAGCGTAGATTACGGAGCGGTGAAGCGTATTTACTTACGTCACCATCCCTGCCTTCTGTTTGATCCATGCTAGAATGCCCGGTCCTTGCGCGCTTTTACCTGACGGATTTGTACTCCTAGTAGTTCAGAGTATCAGACTACTCGTACTATCCATTCAGCTTATTCAAGCTAAAAATCAATTAGCAGCGCCGACTGCGGACATAACCAGAACAACTGTTTCTCCGAGCTGTGTTCTCAATACGTAACAATGGATTCGTTGATTCTACGTGATATTTGTTACCCAGTCGATCTCAGTAGGGAACATCTATTAAAATCACCCACAAACATGTTACACCGATACCGTTGTAACAGATTATCGGATTTGTAAACCCGCTAGTGACCCCTCGGTGATATACCCCCTATTGTCCTGGTGAGTCAAGAATAAGTATCCCAAACAATACATTCATAGAGAAATCTTCCAGTGGTCTTTGCGACTCGCTAGAGAACCGGGCCAATAGCGTAACGTCAATTTATCAGCATCACGGCTTATGTCTTGGGGTTTATCCATTCCAGTGATCAAATCCGGGTAGAGTGCGGATGTATAGACGAGAGTTTTTGCGGACGGCCGGAGGAACAGCCAGCGCCGTCACAGTTGCCGCTGGATCAGATACTGCCCAACAGAGTGAGAACACCAATGGCGGTGGGAACGAGTCCGGCGGTGGTGGCGGCGAGAGCGGGCCGATCGACTACGGTGGGTGGCTCGACGACGCCAACGGCTGGGAAGAGGGTGGCACCGTCGATCAGCGCGGGAACAAGGCGATCACCGTCAAGGTTGGTGTTGGTAAGGGGGGCCTCGCATTTGAGCCCGTTGCGGTCCACGTCGACGAAGGGACAAAAATAAAATGGGAGTCAGCGGGTCACAACGTTCACGCGATGTCTGGTGCTGATTTTCAATCCGAGATTCAGGGTCCAGAGAGTACATATGAGTGGACGGCTGAAGGTAGGCTCGTTGTCAATTACCAGTGCGATCCCCATGCAGGTCAGGGTATGCTTGCTGCCATCGCTATCGGCGACAACGTCCCACGAGCAGCACCGGCCGGCCTGGTGAAGCCCGCCGTCTCTAACGGTGCGAAGTCCCTTGCTATCGCGACCATCACTGCAATGGTCTCAACACTCGCACAGCAGCCAGGAGTTGAAGGTGGTATTCTCAATGCATAGAGACCGCAGCGTAGGCTGGCCGCTCCAGAGACTCCTGTACGAACGATGACGTGACAAACAGAGTGCGATCGTACCGACGGCACTGTCTCGAATCGATGGAAGTGAACCCTGTCTTGCTGATGTGACTGTCAGCATCGGCATATGCCCTCGACACTCGCCTTACGACGCGGTCTTCCGGACGATCGCGACGACTCCGTCGCACGACTGGCCGGCGTACGACTCAACACAGCTCTACGACCGTAGCGCACTCGGTGCGCTCGAAGAGGATATTCGGACGGTTGCGACGGTCTGGTTCGCGCACGACGTCCACGACTCGGTCGATCACTTCGTCTGTCACCTCCCGTTGGCATATGTTGAGTTCCAGCCACACGATTGCTATTCCGGCGCCACGCAGTACGAGATGGCCACCCTCGTTCGCGCGTTCGTGCTGAAAGAACTCCACGGATGAGACCCCGAGGCCGCGCTGGTCGACTATCTCACTCACCACCCTCGACTCGGCGAGCAGCTGGATCTCGAGACGGTCCCCGATCAATCGACAGTGTGGCGCAGCTGGCACACGCGCTTCACAGCAGACCTCCGCGAGACCGTCAAGACCGCTGCCAGGACGATCCTCATCAGGGCGTAGCATGCAGGTGTTACGGTCCCGCGTGACCCAGAACGGACCGTCCAACACCAAGACGGCGATGTAGAAGCACCGACGCCTGACGACCTGACCGTCCTAGAGCAGGCGGAGGAGATCACCGACCACGTCAGTCGCGTCGTCTTCCCGGCGTTTTCGCTCGACCGTGGCGACGGCTGCGAGATACCGGGGAACGCCTTCTGGGACTTACAGACGTATCTGGGCCTCCGAGAGAGTCTCGCTGCGAACGAGGGCGCTTGCAGTATGCAGACCAGCGAGAAGGCGCAAGCGAAGCGGCTGCTCCAGCGCGGCAGGGATCGGTACGAAACTGATCGAAAACTCCATCTCGGCGACAATGAGTGGCATGAGACGACGCTCATCTACCGCCGGAAAGAGAACGCCGACCATGATGATCACTGCCAGTATTCGGTGTTCATGACGAATCGAAGTAGCGGAGTGCTCTCCGAGTACGGCTCTCGGTGGGAGATCGAGAGCGGCTACAAATCGATCAAGCGGTTCATGGCCGCCACCACGTCGAAGCACTTCGGACTCTGGTTCTTCTACTTCGCGTTTGCCTGCCTGTTGTACTCCATCTGGCGTGCGGTCGATCTGCTCGTCCAAGTCGACGTAACTGACGTGTACGAGCATGCGCCGATGGTGACGGCTGACAATACGCTCACGCTGCTGAAAAAGGAGACCGGAATCGGATAGCACGTCGCTCAGCCCAGGCGGACGCCGTAGTCTGGAGTGACGACACTCTCCTGAGCACCGAGAGATCACGGAAACAGTTGCTCGGACGACAAGAGTCCGCCTCCGAAGTGGGCTGTGAGCCAGATTGAAGACGGTGATTCGGCCGAAATCACGCGCCACAGCCCACGATACCCGGTGTAGTCTCAACTTCCAACCCCGCAGCAGTCTATATCGCACCATACAGTTTATGAAATGGCGTCTGCTCTAATTCACCCGGTACGAGCCCTGTACCGCGCGTTTTCTCCGGGAATGGTGGTGTCTGATGTTACTACCGCGTAGTTCAGTACGCGGCAGTGAATTTATACATCCTCACTCCGTCTGTGAACCCAGAATGATACCCGACACGCAGGCAGACGGTACGCCAGGGGATGAGCCCCTCAGGGAGCCAATCGACGCCCGTCTCCGCAGCATCGACGCCGGCAACTACCGCCGATCGGTGCGATCCGCGCTCGAAGAGTTCGCCACCGTCGTCTGCGAGGACGGCGACATCCAGGCCGTCGACGACATCACCAAACACGACTGCCGCTACTACGCGCAATACCTCCGCGACCGTGCGAACCGCGACGGCGACCAGTTCAGCGCTCGAACCGCACACAAGAACTACGCGTTCGTTCGAGCGTCGTTCACCTGGTGGCAACGCGACGACCGTATCGCGACCAACCCGGCGCAGTGGCGCGGCGCGACCGACGAACTCCCCGAGATAACGAGTGACCCCGACCGACAGTTCTGGACCAGACAGGACCGGACGGCGATCCTCCGACACGTCGACCAGCAAGTGGACGCCGTCCTCAACGAGGGCGACGACCCCCTTCCAGCGTTCCGCGATCGCGCGATCGTCTACGTCCTCGCCCTCTCGGGCGTTCGCGGCGCCGAGGTGTTCCGCGATCCCGCCGACGACCGTCGCGAGGGACTACGCTGGTCGGACGTCGACCTCGACGGCGGGATCCTCCGCGTGTTCGGCAAGACCCGGACCTATCAGTCCGCTCCTCTCCCGACGGACGCGCGGAGCCGTCTCCGGCGGTACAAGCAGGTACTCGACCCGGAGGAGGGATGGCCCGTCTTCCCCTCGCTCCACCGCCCGTCGCTCTATCGCACCGTCCGAGAGGGCCTCGCCGACGAACTGCCGGAGCAACGGATCGAGGAGTTGCTCGACGAAGGGGGACCGCTCGCGGTGATGCGGAAGTACGATCTCATCCCGCCAGCACTGTCGGTCCGCGGCGCTCGCACGGTAATGAAGCGCCTCTGCGAGGCGGCCGACCTCGACATCGACGGCGAGTACCTCAAACCGCACGGTGCCCGTCGAGGGCTCGGCCACCAGCTGTACACCGAGGGCCAGGCCGAACTCGCCCAGGAGGCGTTACGGCATCAATCGGTAGAGACGACCCACCAGGCGTATCACGACGTGCAGGCCGAAGCGACCGCTCGCCGTGTCGATGAAATTCTGAGCTGGGAATAGACCACACTACGTTTCCGATGAATTCAGGAAAAACAGTAATCCCTAGATCCGTCGTTGGGGATTATATGTCTCCTTTCGTCCGCATGTAATCGTGGTACGTATATGTGGTCGAAACCGCGATACGCGTTCCCTGACCGTCCATCCGGTGAAGTGTATGTATATCTCAGGGCCAGTGATGTCGAAGCTCGGCAAACTCTCACTGCACGTTCTGGGTGAACCACTATAGAACGGTTGATTAGGCATCTTCTCGTCCTTCATTTCTGAAACCTAGTCTGTAGGTCTGCTAAATCTGAATACTATTCTTCTCCAGGATAGATATCTACTCATAAATTGTATACTATTCATGCTATTCATACTATTAAAATAGTCCATCCCTACTGTCAGTTCTTCACCAATGACAGCGTAGCGGTTTATTGGTCGATGAATAGAATACTATTCATCGGATTTTTGAATCTAATTCTCTCGAGCCTTTTCAAACCGCTCAACAACTTCAGAGATGAGGCCTTCCTCAACAACCGTCCTCAGGAGCGCGTCTGTCATCTCCCGAACAACGATATTTTGATAGCCACGTTCACTGAGTTCGCGTTCCAGCTCGTAATTCAGCCACGAATCGAACGCCTCGATTGTCTCCTCACGGGCGTAAAATGGTCGTTGGTTAGCTTCCTCATAGGTGAATGCGCTATCCGTCATTGGATCACGCTCGTTGATTGGCTCTTCCGCTGAGGCGTTATTGGCGACCGATTCGGTGGTTTCCTGTGCGACACCGGTGTTTTCTGAGTCGTCGGGTCCCTCCCCTAACGTTTCACCGAGATCAGCAAATGGGTCTTCGTTAGTCATGACGGACCACCTGCCCAGCCTCAATGATATGAGCCAATTCGTCGAAACACGTCAGTTGGTCACAGTCAGGATCATAGTCCAATAGTGGTTTTCGCTCACCGTACGCCTTTGTGATGCTAGTGCGATCTCGAATTCCAGGAGTCGGTTTCAATTCGCCAGCGTCGACGGCCTCCCAGTCCGTAATACGGGCAAAGTTCGGGATGCGGTCCTGCAAGCTACTGTGTGAATTGAGACGTTCGAGCAGTTGCCGGTCTTGAGTCTGCTGGTCAATCCGTCCACTCAGCATGTTTGGGACGAGCGCAAGGACGTCAACGTCCATGTGCTTTCGTAGCGGAGCAATCTGGCGCTCGATGGTGCGTTCTAGTCCGGATATCGCCTCATTGCCGGGTGCCAGTGGAAGAACGAGATTGGACGTCGCGACAAGGGCGTTGTCGGTTAGGCGGGAGCGATACGCCGGAGAGTCCGTGATGATATAATCGTATTCGTCGCCAAGCAACGGCTCAACAACTTCACGCTGCAACAAAGCTGACGGTTGAAAAACGTCACCAACGACGATTTCCCGTTCAACCTGCTCAAGATCCTCGCTTGAGGGAAGGAGGTCGAACTCGTAGTCGGTCCCGTAGATGACCGCTGTAGGATCTGCGTCGTCGAAGAAGACCTCGCCGATGCTCTCGTCTGTATCATGATAGTGATCATCGAATCCGAGCCCGACTGAAGCGTGGCCATTCGGATCGAGATCGATGAGAAGGACTTCGTGATCGTGGGCAGCAAGCTGACGTGCCAGATTTACAGCGATAGTCGACTTGCCAACGCCACCTTTCAGCATACAGACCGAGACTGCTCGAGAATCCCCTGTCGTGTCTACAGATCCGTATGGGCTATTTGGACGACCCGTGCTATTCTCACTATTTTCCCCAACCATGCTATTCATGAATAGGTACCTGAGACCACTTATAACTACGGAAAACGGATAGTATAAATAGAATGAATAGTGCCAGGAGAGGAATAAAAGAAATGTTATGAATAGTACAGAT